>DMJN01000003.1:0-3147 GCA_003451715.1 Gammaproteobacteria bacterium
GCTGGAGCTGGATGGCACCGAGAATAAGTCCAATCTGGGCGCCAATGCCATCCTGGCGGTGTCTCTGGCGGCTGCCAAGGCCGCCGCTATCGACGCCGGTGTGCCGCTGTATGCCCATATTGCCACTCTGAATGGCAGTGCCGGGCAGTATTCTCTGCCGGTGCCCATGATGAATATCGTCAACGGGGGAGAGCACGCCGATAATAACGTGGATATTCAAGAGTTTATGGTACAGCCAACCGGAGCGCCGAACTTTTCAGAAGCCCTGCGTTACGGTGCCGAGGTGTTTCATGCCCTGAAGTCGGTGCTGCATAAGCAGGGTCTCAGCACGGCGGTGGGGGATGAAGGCGGCTTCGCACCCAACCTGCCTTCCAATGCGGCGGCCCTGGACGCCATCGGGCAGGCCGTCGAGCTGGCGGGGCTACGCATCGGGCAGGATATTCACCTGGCCCTGGACTGCGCTGCCTCGGAGTTTTTCACCGATGGTCTATATCGCCTAACGGGCGAGGATGCCAGCTATGATTCGGCCGGCTTTACGGACTACCTGCAGGGACTGGCCCAGGGCTACCCGATCCTGTCCATAGAAGATGGCATGGACGAGTCTGATTGGGGCGGCTGGGCTAAATTATCCGCTCAATTAGGCGATAAAGTTCAGTTAGTGGGTGATGATTTGTTCGTTACCAATACCAGTATTCTGCAGCGGGGAATCGACGAAAATATCGCCAATTCCATTCTCATCAAGTTTAACCAGATCGGTTCGCTTACAGAGACACTGGCAGCCATCAACATGGCCCGACAGGCGGGTTACACGGCGGTAATCTCACATCGTTCCGGCGAGACTGAAGACACCACCATTGCCGATCTGGCAGTAGCCACAGCGGCCGGTCAGATTAAGACCGGTTCACTGTGTCGCTCAGATCGGGTAGCCAAATACAACCGCTTGCTGCGAATTGAAGAAGAACTGGGAAATGCTTCGGTTTACAATGGACTGAAGGAATTCGCTCGGTTCACGGCTTAGCCGCCCAAGCGATAAGGGAAAATCGAAGATCCATGAAAATTCTGTGCGCGCTGTTGGGGCTGGTTTTCGTGACGCTGCAATATCAATTGTGGCTCGGCGATGACAGCGTGCGTGCGCTGAACCTGCTGCAGGATGAACTGCATATTCAGCGCTCGAATAATCAGGAACTGATTCAGCGCAATAGAACACTGCAGATCGAGGTGGTGGATCTGAAGAATGGTCTGGAGGCTGTCGAAGAGCGAGCCCGCTCGGAACTGGGCATGATCGGTAAGGATGAAACATTTTATCTGCTGATTGACTAATAACACTTGTTCTACGATAAAGTGTACAGGCAGTAGTGCCATAGTTATCCGTAGGACTCAGAAGAATTCACTATGACAACTTGGGCTATTCTGCCAGCCGCTGGCATCGGTCGCCGCATGGGATCGAACACACCCAAACAATACCTGCCACTGGACGGTATTCCCGTTATCGTGCGAACCCTACAGCGCCTGCTGGCGGTCGCCGCCATTGACAAGATTGTGGTGGTACTCCACCCCCAGGACGACCATTGGAAGACGTTGGATATCCCTGGCGGTGAGCGCATGGCCTGCACCGAGGGGGGTCAGGCACGTTATCAGTCGGTGTTAAACGGACTGCGCGCCTTAAGTGGCGCCGCGCAGGAGTCTGACTGGGTGCTGGTGCACGATGCGGTCCGGCCCTGTGTGCCAGTGGCCGACATAGAAAAGCTCATCGCCACCCTGCAATCCCATGACGTCGGAGGGCTGCTGGCGACGCCAGTTGACAATACCCTTAAGCAGGCGGGCCAGGATCTTGTGGTGTCCTCTACGGTGGATCGAAATCTCTACTTCAATGCCCTGACACCCCAGATGTTTCGTTATGGATTACTACTGGCTGCCATGGAACGGGTGGAGCGGGACAAGCTGGCGATAACCGACGAGGCGGCGGCAATGGAGTCTATGGGACTCAGGCCGCAACTTGTCCAGGGCAGTAAAATGAATATCAAGATAACCCATGACGCCGATCTGGCGCTGGCGGCGGCCATCCTCAGCCAGCAGGCGAATTCCCTGGAGGTTAACTGATGAATGTAGACGGCATACGCATCGGGCACGGCTTCGATGTGCACCGCTTTAGCGAGCAATTCGATCCCGACAAGCCGCTGAAGTTGGCTGGCTGTGTAATCCCGGAACAACTGAGTTTAATGGCTCACTCCGATGGCGACCTGGTACTGCATGCGGTGTGTGATGCCATCCTGGGTGCCATGGCGGCCAGCGATATCGGTGAACACTTTCCCGATGATGATGAGTCGCTGGCTGGTATCGACAGCGCCGTATTGCTGGAGCGGGTATTACAATTGGCGGACAAGAAGCAGTATCGCCTGATTAACGTCGACGTCACCGTCATCGCCCAGGTACCCAAGATAAGCCCCTATCGGCAGCAATTGCTCTCCAGTCTGTGCAGCTTGTTATTGTTGGACTCCGATCGGGTCAATTTAAAGGCCAGTACCACCGAGCAGCTCGGCTATATTGGCAGAGAAGAAGGCATGGCCTGCCACGCCGTGGTGTTACTGCATAGCTATGCTTGAGCCGGGTAACACACAGGATGCCGAGGGTTCGTCACAAACCAATCGGGCTGAAGACTTGGGATTAAAGGGTCGGGGGGTCGGTGCGCAGCCTGCTGCTGGCCTCGGGGATGAAGCCGGGTCACGGCAAGACACGCAAGCTGATTTCGCACAGCTCGATACGCTGCATTACGCCAATCAGCGACCCGAGCTTAGCGCCGCTCTCAAACAACACTGCACCGATTTTCGAGTCGATGAAGAACTCGGCTTCGCACCGAGTGGATCTGGTGAGCATCTGTTGCTACGAATTCGCAAGACCGATATGTCCACCACCGAAGTGGCCCGGCGGCTGGCGGCGATTGCCCATACCCGGCTTGGAAACATCGGTTACTGCGGCATGAAGGACAAGCGCGCCGTGTGCAGCCAGTGGTTCAGTATTCCCCTGGCCATTGCCGATGAAAAATTACTCAGCAAACTCGAAGACCCCGCTGTGGAGATCCTCGAGATCCAGCGCAATAATCGCAAACTCAAGACCGGCAGCCACAAAGCCAATCATTTCGAAATTCTG
>DMJN01000003.1:3452-3729 GCA_003451715.1 Gammaproteobacteria bacterium
AAAGCCAATCATTTCGAAATTCTGTTGCGCCACTGCCGCGGTCCCCAGTCGCGATTCGATGACGGCTTGGAATTGCTTCGCACGGTTGGTGTCCCCAATTACTTTGGGCCCCAGCGATTCGGCAGAGACCAGAGCAACCTCAGCCAGGCTCGGCATCTGTTCGAGAGCAACTGCCGATCCGGTGCTAAAGGCCCCGGACGCCACAGACGCGGTATGTTGTTCTCCGCCGTCCGCGCCTATCTATTCAACCAGGTTCTCTCACAGCGGCTTGAGCAGG
>DMJN01000122.1 GCA_003451715.1 Gammaproteobacteria bacterium
GTAGTCAATGGCTGGGATGATCCCCGCATGCCGACACTTGCCGGAATGCGTAGACGGGGATTTACGCCCGCCTCAATTAGAAACTTCTGTGAGAGTGTAGGGGTGAGTCGCAGCGAGAGCATAGTGGATATGGGTATGCTGGAACACGCTATTCGGGAAGATCTGGATAGGAGCGCACCGCGAGCCATGTGTGTACTAAACCCATTGAAGCTAGTGCTCAGCAATGTCGATGAGGGTCAGGTAGAACACTTAGAGCTTGCCCGCCATCCAAAAGATGAATCTATGGGAAGAAGAATGGTCCCGTTCAGCCGGGAGTTACTCATAGATCGGTCTGACTTCGAAGAAGACCCACCGCCAGGATTCAAGCGCCTGATTCCCGGTGGGGAAGTGAGGTTGCGTGGTGCCTATGTCATTCGTTGTGAGGAGGTAGTCAAAGATAATGAAGGAGTGGTTCAGCAGCTCAATTGCACGATCGACAAAGACACACTCGGCAAACGTCCGGAAGGCAGAAAGGTCAAGGGAGTTATTCACTGGGTCTCGGCAGCACATGGGGTAAAGGCGAAGTTGCGCCTGTATGACAGACTCTTTAACGTCGAGAATCCAGAAGCAAAAGATGTGCAGGACTATCGCCAGGTACTCAATCCGGATTCTCTGATCGAGCTAAACGAGTGTATGGTTGAACCCTCCGCGGTGGCTGAGGGTGCGTCGCCGAACTACCAGTTCGAGAGGGAAGGCTACTTCTGTATCGATGCGATCGATTCCACCGATGCATTGCCGGTTTTTAATCGTACCATAACCCTGCGAGATTCATGGTCATCAAAGTAATGGATTGAAAGTCTACATGATAGTTATCTATAACAGCATGACGCAGCAAAAAGAAGAACTCACACCGATCGATGCGGGGCGAGTTCGTATCTATGTCTGCGGCATAACCACCTACGACTACTGCCACCTGGGCCATGCTCGCATGCTGGTGGCTTTCGATGTTGTAGTGCGCTACCTCCGGGCACGTGGCTTCGAGGTGACCTATGTGCGAAATATTACTGACATCGATGACAAGATACTGGCGCGGGCTAGTGAGAATGATGAACTGTTCTCGGACCTGACTGCCCGCTTTATCGAGACTATGCACGAGGACGAAG
Organism: Gammaproteobacteria bacterium; assembly: GCA_003451715.1. Classification (GTDB taxonomy): domain Bacteria; phylum Pseudomonadota; class Gammaproteobacteria; order Pseudomonadales; family Pseudohongiellaceae; genus UBA9145. Next base: position 1,143 of record DMJN01000122.1, read on the forward strand.
CAGCCCTGTCTATCCTGCCTCCCGATCAGGAACCGAGGGCTACCGGTCATATCGAACAGATCATCGCCATGATAGAGACTCTGATTGCCGGGGATTTTGCCTACCGGGCTGACAACGGTGATGTTTACTTCGCCGTTACCCGCTTTCCTGATTACGGCAAATTGTCGAAGAAGAAACTGGATGAATTACTCGAAGGCGCGCGCATCGAAGTGGGCGAATTGAAGCGGGATCCGCGGGATTTCGTGTTGTGGAAATCTTCCCTGGACGACGGGGTTGGCTGGGATTCTCCCTGGGGCTATGGTCGTCCCGGCTGGCATATCGAGTGTTCGGCGATGTCGACCTGCACGCTGGGTGACAATTTCGATATTCACGGCGGCGGCACGGACTTGCTGTTTCCACATCATGAGAATGAGATCGCTCAATCGGAGTCGGCCACCGGCACCAAGTTTGCCAATGTCTGGATGCACAATGGCCCCCTCAGGATCGACAATGAAAAGATGTCCAAATCACTGGGTAATTTCTTTACCGTGAGGGAAGTGCTCAAGAGCTACGATGCCGAAGTAGTACGCCACTTGCTGATAGCCAGCCATTACCGCAGCCCGATTAATTATTCCCAGCAGAGCCTGCAGCAATCCGTCAGCGCGCTGGAGCGCTTCTATATCGCGTTGCAGGATTTGGACCTGAGCGGCGCCAAATCACTGACCAATAGCCGTTTCGAGAAGTCCTTCTACACTGCCATGGATGATGACTTCAATACGCCAGAGGCTTTCAGTGTCCTGTTCGAGATGGCTAAAGAGATAAACAAGCTCAAGGCTGAGGATGCGGACAGCGCTAATCAGGTCGGTGCATTATTGGTAAAACTGGGCGGGCATCTGGGTATCCTGCAGCAACAACCCGCAGAGTTCTTACGCAGTGCGGTCAGCGTCGATGTTGACGGAGCCGAAATTGAGCAGCTAATAGCTGCAAGAGAACAGGCCCGTGCCGATAAAGATTGGCACAAGGCCGACCAAATCCGAGATCAACTCGCCGCTATGAAGGTGGTCGTGGAGGATGGTGCGGAAGGCAGCAGCTGGCGCATAGAGCGATAATCGATACTCGGCCGCTACGCCATATTGATCAGAAGAATTAGGCACTTAGGAGAAGGAGTTGAGGCCAGATTTTAACGGAGTCGTCATTGGAATGCCCCGTTGACTGACCTAATCGACGCCGGTATTATGCCGTCCTCCTGAAATTGATGTAATCGGGATACAGCGGGGTATAGCGCAGTCTGGTAGCGCGCTTGCTTTGGGAGCAAGATGTCGGGAGTTCAAATCTCTCTACCCCGACCAATTTTCCAGTAGTTCGTCGTACGCTTGCAGTAACGACGCGCATTCATACCGAACGATGGTGGCCGTAGCTCAGTTGGTAGAGCCCCGGACTGTGACTCCGGTTGTCGCGGGTTCAAATCCCGTCGGCCACCCCACTATTCCCAGCAAAGCTGTTAATACACTCGCTTGCTGCGGTATGCTGAACACAGTCAGGTCCAGCCCCGGTCCCAAGTTTATGCCCTCAGATAAAGTCAAAACAGTCGATGGTGCGCGCACTACACTTGCCGAGCTCAATACCGCTGTGCCGACCATCATAGACCACGGACAGCGCGGACTGCTTGGACGCCTCGCCGGCGCCTACCGAAAACTCTCGCTGGTGATGGCGGGGATGTATACCGGGCTGAGTTGTGGCGGTACGCCGAATACCCACCATAGCTATGAAGCAGAGCCTTCCGCTGAGAAGCCCGATAAGCGCCCATTATAGAAACCAAAGATTGCCGGTAGTTGGTGTACAATACGGCCCGCTTTTCGTGCGCCCGTAGCTCAACCGGATAGAGCACCGGCCTTCTAAGCCGGGGGTTGCAGGTTCGAGTCCTGCCGGGCGCGCCACTTTTCTCCTAATGTGAATTTTTCACATATCTATAAAAAACAACAATTTGCTAAAGAATGCTAGAAGCTTCCCGATATAATTAGCGTAAGGTGTTGTATTTCGGCCCAGGTCAGGATTGAATTCTTGTCGCTGGGCCATTTACTTTACGGCACGGGTATCCTGCCGGTGCCTCGCATCGG
>DMJN01000233.1 GCA_003451715.1 Gammaproteobacteria bacterium
GTACACATTGCCGAATTGCGAAAAGAGTTCCGCCGATTAGCTCCTGATGAATCTTCTTTGCCAATAAAGACAAGGCCCGGCGGTGGTGGGTACAGCTGGGATGAAGGATAGTGCTGATTCTCTAAGTCGGATAAATAGCCAGCTAAATAGAACACTAAATTACTAAAAAGAAGTTTTGTTCAATAAGCTCGATTTTTAAAGGTTCGCCATGAAGAATTATATTCTCGGTCGATTCCCTCGCATTCGAGGAGTGATACTCTCACTGTTCATACTGGCCGTAACGCCAGCGTTCGTAGCAGCCTGGATCGCATTTCAGGAAGGGGCAGTACAGGATCGAGATACTACGATTGGAGATTTTGAAGAAATCCTGGTGGGTTCTCCCAATACGATAGATATCGTCGATCTCAATATTCACAGCGGCAGCATACGAGCTGCACAGGTTCGCGAACAAGATATCTTTTTACCTCCAAGCACAAACAATGTTCAGCCGCCTGAAGATTGTTTCTCGCAATTCGGAGAGCTACAAAACCCGAAGCGATTTGAAATATGCGTAGCCTATTTCAAATCTCAAGAAACCGATTGGGTTGAGCAGCTTTACTTCTACATTGATTACTGCACGGAAACACTGCGGCGAAAGGATGCGGGAGATGAATTCGAGCTCACCCTGACGACACCTGAAGGAAACAGCAATTGGTGGATCTCCGTTAATGAAGATAGCCCGCCAGTAGTACATCTAAACACCGAAAATGGGGCCGTGGATAATCGAGTCGAGGGTGAATTCTGGGAGCCAGTCATGGCCAGCCAACGCTGCCTCGACAGCACGCCGAAACAAAGACTCAGGCTTCGAATGAATGCCTGCGCTGCCTTTATTAGCTCTGAAGACTGTGACCAGCCTGTTGCGGGTGACGCATTTGATGATTGGATTCAAGCCGTATTAGTGAATTTTACCAGGCATGCGGCTGTGGCTGCTGACGCGATTAGCACAGATAGCACCGCAGGGACCAGTAGAGGGCCAACAGTAAACAGTCTTAACAATATATTGGATAGGGGTGAATCCATGTACTTTGGACGTTGTGCCCCAAATACTCCCTGCGATTGCTTTCGTGGGTCAACTTCATTTATCACCTCAGATCCTCTGGAAGAGGCTTTGAATACAGGCATTCTGTACTCGGTTGCGGAAACGGTGCTGGGCAGGCAATCGAGTGACTACTGTAGTGTATCTGCCGACGGCATCTGGCTAAGTTATCAGCGAAGTGCGGATCTCAATTTTACAACTTCCGTAAATTACCTGACCAGCATGCTTCCCGTGGTGGGTTACAGTGTATTGGCTCTGTTGTTTGCCGTGCTTGTGGTGTACTTACTACTCGGACGCCCTCTCGTGACGCTCACTGCAGGCCTGGTAAAGAACCGTAATTGGGATCCTGATACGCCACTCAATATTCCTTATGTTAAAGCCAGGCATGAAATTGGCACCGTTGCCAGGGCCTTTCGCTACGTTCTCTTAAGAGTTCGCAGGCAGCTGGATCGGGAAAGAAAGCTCGCGCAGGAGTTACGTATAAACTCAGAGCGAGATCGAGACATCAATTCAATAATCGCACACGAGATTAAGTCTCCATTTCACAATCTCAAAAACAAGTATTCTGACAATCCCGATATAGCGAGAATTGATACTGCGTTGGAAGCAATTCTCAGAATTGACCAGGCAGTACAAAGTTCTTCAGATGATGTGTTTGTCGTCAACATTACTGACTACTTATCAAAATACATCGAAAACAAAGAGGATGTTTCGAACATTACAATCGGATCGAGCAGCAACGTTGAGGTTGAGTTGCGCGGTTTACTACAGTGGTTGGTGCTCGACAATATTATTGCCAATGCTGACAGATTCAGGTCAAGTCAGGACTCGCCCATCGAACTTGAAGTGATAGAGACTGACAGTGGGTGTCGTGTATTGATTTCAAATGATGGCCCGGCTATTCCGAAAGACAAACTGGAGACGATATTCAACCTTCGTTATACAGACAGTGATATGGCAAGTAAAAGAGAAAGCACAAACCAGGGAATCGGGCTGTTTGTCTCTCGCCACTACATGAGAATGTTGGATGGCGACCTGAATATTCTCGAAAAAACCGATGGCGTAACATTTGAATTGGTTTTGAAAAGCTGTGGTCAATCACTGAAGGATGGTTGATATGGCACTGATTGTGCTGCTCATACTTTGCCACGGTAGTAACTGTAAGCCCATTTTTCCCTTCCATGCCCATAGAATTCGCCCCGCCAGGGCAATGGAAGGTCATTGGTGCCTGGATTTACTTGACCATTAGACTTTGACTACAGCTCTGATACTGATTACTCTTTAACACAAATCAGTAAGCCCATGACAATCGGGCAATTGGAGATAATTATGAGTATTCGCCGACGCTTGGCAGCCGCTGCAGCAGTAATCACCGCAGGATTCGCGCTGTTGTACGGCCCTGTATTCGCGCACCATTCCAGCGTGCCATTTTATGATCCGGAAAAGCGCGTCGAATTCGAGGGCACGGTGACCCGCTGGGTATTCCGAAATCCCCACGCAGTTCTGTTCATAGATGTGACCGATGACAGTGGTGCCACCGAAGAGTGGCAGATCGAACTGGGAGCGCCGGTGAGTCTCAGGCGGGGTGGCTTGTCACCTGAGACGCTGGAAGTCGGCCAACGGGTGAAGGTATCAGGCCAGCGCTCTCGAGCAGAAGGATCACGCGGTGTATGTTGCGGACCAATAACCTGGCCCGATGGTAGCCCTATCAGGTAAGGCGGTCGTGTCGAGGAATCACCAGCACGCCGCTAATGCTGCGACACAGGAAGACATACTAAAAATGGGATTTGTTGTAGGAGGAGTCATGAAACCAGTATCGAAGGCAGGAGTATTCCCGAAGGGAAAGGCTGCTCTGGCAGTATTATTCTCACTTTTTTTGGGATATACCATCCCGCAACTCAGTGCTCAAACGAGCAATGAAGTCCCCGATTTGGAAGGATTATGGAATGGTGGTTTCGGCGCACGGCCAGTCAATGGTGAGACTGTTCCCTGGGGGGAGGATAATTTCCCGGTATTGAATGAGCGTGCCATAGCCTATCAGCAAGTCTGGGAAGAAATCATGGCGCCCAAGTACGATTGTCAACCTGCATCATCCCCAGCCATTCAATATGATCCCTATCACATGAAGGTTACACAGTGGCCGGACCGAGTGATGTTCAGGTATGAGAAAGATGACCAGCTGCGAACCGTCTGGCTTGATGGTCGGCAGCCCAGTGCAACGGACTTCAGCATTCAGGGGTTCTCTGTGGGCCATTACGAAGACGGTGCTCTGCTGATCACCACTACACATTTCGTCTTCGATGTAGCGGGTTTCGATGACTACAACGGTATTCCGTCATCATCTCAAAAAGTCATTACCGAGCGCTATTGGCGTGAAGGCGACGACTTGCACGTGACACTGACGGTAGCAGATCCCATGTTCCTACGGGAGCCGGCATCTTACACAACACGCTGGCTACCCGCCAGAGATGGCTATCAACTGGCGGCATATGATTGCGATCCAGAGGCATCCAGATCCATGGTAAGATTCTACCCTTCAAAATACGACTAGGGATCTTCTGACCAGCCTTTTCTATTTACCTCTATATATTATTGACCTACAAAATTTCCTGCTCGACGTTCGGAGACAGCCTGCAGTCCCTCCTTATGGTCCTCGGTGCGAGTCAACCAGAATTGCTCTCTACCCTCTATATCGGTAGCCGCCCGCACGGCCTCAACCAGGCCCGGGCGTAGCTGTTCTCTTAATGAAATGAGTGCAAGCGGTGCATTTTCAGCGATTTCCTGCGCCAGTTTGATGGCAGATTCTCTTATCGAGCCTGCATCGGCGAAGATATCGGCCGCACCCCAGTCCATGGCTGTTTCACCGTCGATACGACGCCCGCTGAAAAACAGCAGATTAGATTTTTGAATGCCAATAATGCGGGGCAAAGTGTGGGTCAAGCCAAATCCAGGCGTGAATCCAAGCTTCACAAAGTTTGCTGTCATTCGGGTGTTTTCACAGACGACTCGAAAATCCGCCATCATGGCCAGCCCGAGACCACCCCCAACTGCGGCTCCTTGCACCGCTGCTATAACGGGCTTTTTGTTGCCGAACAGCCGTACGGCTTCTGTATAGAGCGGATTACTCTGCTCGGCAGAATCCGCAGCCAGCACATCGCCCACCGGTTTCTCACCGGGTGTCCGAAAATTGGCCCCGGCACAGAAATGTTTGCCATTGGAGCACAGCACGATAGCCCTACAATCCGCTGCTTCATCCAGGTCATCAAAACAATCAGCCAGGTCTCTGATTAAATCCAGATCAAAGAAATTGTTGGGTGGGCGGTTAATTTCACATTGAACAACGTGGCCGGTTAGCGATGTTACCTGGATATCGCCGTAATTATCTTTCATTTGATTTTCCTATAAGCCTTCAAATTTCGTTATAGTGGATTAATGGGGTCAGAGTAAAATTTGCTTTGATGCCATTTGGTATGGGCAGGTAAGAGAAGCAATTTTTACTCTGACCCCATTTATCCTTTCTGTAATCCACTCTGCAGGTTAGTAGCACCCTATGTCAATTTCTTTTGCAGATATTCAAGCAGCAGCAGATCGTATCGGGTCACGGCTCATTGATACACGCTTCGAGCAGTCCCGAACACTCTCTTCGATTCTGAGTACTGAGATATTACTCAAGTTTGAGAATCTGCAGTTTACTGCATCTTTCAAGGAACGCGGTGCATTGAATAAACTTTTACAATTAAGTCATGAGCAAAAAATCTCTGGGGTTATTGCCATGTCGGCGGGTAATCATGCCAAGGCTGTTGCCTACCACGCCCAATGTCTGGGTATTCCCGCCACCATTGTTATGCCAAAGAACACGCCTAATGTAAAAGTCGAAGATACAAGAAATTTCAAGGCCCGAGTAATTCTCGAAGGAAGCAGTCTGGACGAGGCAGCCGATTATGCGCACTCGCTCGCTTCAGAAGAACAGCTGGTGTTCGTTCATCCCTATAATGATGAGCAGATAATTGCTGGCCAGGGCACCATCGCCCTGGAAATGCTCGCTGCACATCCCGAACTCGACGCAATTGCGGTGCCCATTGGCGGTGGCGGACTGATCGCCGGAATCGCCACGGCTGCGAAGGCCATAAATCCAGATATCAAGATAGTTGGAGTGGAAGTTAGCACCTTTCCTGGTGCCTACAATGCTGTACACAAGGTGCAGGAGCAATTGGCTGATTCTGGCATTACTACTATTGCCGAAGGCATCGCAGTGAAACAACCGGGTGAACTCACTCTGCCAATCATCGAACAACTGGTGGATGAGATTGTTGTCGTCGACGAAGAGACCATCGAAGAAGCAATTGACCTGCTAATTACCATAGAGAAAACCGTGGTGGAAGGTGCCGGTGCAGTAGCTCTAGCCGCAATATTGGCAACGCCACAGCTGTTTCAACACTTGAAGACTGCCGTAGTTCTTTCCGGGGCGAATATAGATTCCCGCATCCTCGCCTCAGTATTGATGCGGCGGCTGGTCCGCAAAGGGCGCATCGTGAGATATCTGGTCAAGATATCGGGCTCACCGGGCACCTTATCGGATGTGACTGCCATGATTGGAGAACTTGGTGGCAACATTCTCGAGGTATCGCATCAGCGTATGTTTGCCGCTCTACCGGTTAAGGAAGCCGATCTCTATATCACGGTGGAGACTCGTGATAAGGAACAGGCGGAAGCCATACTCAAGCAATTGCAGGCAAACGGTTACCTGGCGGAGCTGATTCAGGCCTAGGGAAATCTAGATAAAAGGGGTCAGAGTAAAATTTGCTTCTCTTGCTTGCCCATATCAAATGGCATCAAAGCAAATTTTACTCTGACCCCTTTTGTCCTAGCTCGCTCTTAATAAAAATAGGATGCTGACGATTACCAGCGCCATACCGGAATATTCCCGAACCGATATTCTCTCTCCGAAGTACAGGTAGGTAATAAGCAGCGTAACCACAAATTCCATTTGGCCCAATGTTTTAACCAGGGCTGCTTCCTGCAGACTGATAGCCGTAAACCACCCCACTGAGCCAGCTACACTTGTAAATCCTATAAAGGTAGAAGCTCGCAGGTTCTCACCAATCAGTCGCAACTGCTCCCGCTCTTTCGCCACAATCCACGCCAGGCAGATTGCTGTTTGCAGCATGACCATGTACAACAACGTCGCTGCTGCACTGAGCAACACCGGTATTGTCAATTCGAGCGAAGCCTCTCGCAGCCAAAGTGATGCCAGCGCGAAACCCAGGCCCGCCCCCAGCCCGTACTTAATGCTTTTATTGTCTACCAGGTCTTGCAGCGTGATCTTCCAGTTGCTCGCAACCAGCACTCCTACAACACCCACAACCACCGAGACATAGCCTAGAAAGCTCAATGCTGCGGAAAAAAACCATGCGCCGAGAATTGCGGTCAGGAGAGCTTCAGTCTTTGCCAGGGCCGTGCCCACTGCAAAGTTCTTGACTGTAATAGCATTCACCAGACAGACCGTAGCGAATATCTGGGAGACAGCGGCGAGAGTGGCTGAGAGAAAGAAATAGGATGTGAATGCAATCGGCCCATCTCCCAGCGAATAGGCTAGCGCCAGAAAATACAGAGCAGCGAAAGGCAGCCCGAAAAGAAAACGCACCAGTGTGGTTGCCTGAATGGAGATGCTTTGTGCTATCTGTTTTTGTCCAGCCGTACGAACGGACTGCATAACAACTGCAAGCAGGGTAAATACTATCCAGCTATCCATTGGCACAATATACCCACTATTTCGAGGTCTTGGTAATTTGATCCAGCCATGCCATCGGGCTCGACAAGCCAGATACTACCGCCAGTACCCCTATTACCCTGCTAAGTGCGGATTCTCTATTAACGGCAGGTCCCCATTAAGTGATCCAAATACTCAATTGAGCTACACTAAGCGTCTCATTCAGTGCTGCCCGGTACAGAGTTTAGAAGCAGCACAGCCACAGGGAGAAACAACTTCTTGAGTGTAGTCACCTTTAAAAGACCTCAAGACAAGGCGTCAGAGCCTGCAACCAAGCAGGGCTGGTTGCGGTTCGTAACCGCGGCGAGCCTGTTCGATGGCCATGATGCGGCCATCAATATCATACGCCGCATCTTGCAGGCCAGTGGTGCCGAAGTAATCCACCTGGCTCACAATCGATCGGTGCAGGAAATCGTGGAAGCCGCTATCCAGGAAGATGCAGATGCCATTGCTATCAGCTCTTACCAGGGTGGGCATATCGAATACTTCAAATACCTGGTGGACAAACTTGGCGAACTGGATGCCGCGCATATCAAGATATTTGGTGGCGGTGGCGGAGTCATCATACCGGCGGAGGTCGATGAACTGCATGCCTATGGAGTGACTCGAATCTATTCTCCCGCCGATGGTCAACAACTCGGTCTGCACGGCATGATAGACGATATGTTGCAACGTTGTCTCGAAGGTGAGCAACGTCCCGCAGCTCCGGATCTCGCAACGCTTTCCTCAGGGGATAGGTTGATTCTGACGCGGACTATTACTGCGATCGAGAATAATGAATATCCTCAATCACAGTTGGAATCTCTTGCTAACGCCGCTGAACAAACCACTCAGACACCCATTCTTGGAATTACCGGCACCGGTGGCGCTGGAAAATCCTCTTCAACCGACGAGATCATTCGTCGCTTTCGTCAGGACAGTGAAGATACATTGAAGATCGCTGTGCTGGCTATTGATCCAACTCGAAAAAAGACAGGTGGCGCCTTGCTGGGCGACCGGATTCGCATGAATGCCATCAGCCACCCCAATATTTTCATGCGATCGATTGCAACAAGACATGCCAAAATTGAAATTCCCCAGCAGCTCAGCGATATCTTGCATGCCATCAAGGTGGCAGGCTTCGATCTCATCATCGTGGAGACTCCAGGTATCGGACAGGGTGACGCAGGCATAGTCCCTTATGTGGATACGTCTCTGTATGTGATGACACCGGAATTCGGTGCGGCCAGCCAGCTGGAAAAAATTGACATGCTGGACTATGCCGATGTCTTTGCGATTAATAAGTTTGACCGCAAGGGCAGCGAAGATGCACTAAGAGATGTGTCCAAGCAGGTGCAGCGAAATCGCGAAGCCTACTCGCAGACGCCTGCCGATATGCCGGTGTTTGGAACCATCGCCTCAAGATTCAATGATGACGGAATCACAGCGTTGTACCAGGCCTTGCTTGTGGAACTACGCAAGCATGGGCTCACTGAATTCAATTCTTGCCTGGCACCAGTCGACACGAAAGTATCATCACAACGCACTCCGATAATTCCTGAGCAGGAGCAGCGTTACCTGGCAGATATAGCTGAAGTGGTGCGCAACTATCATCAACAGGTGGCCACCCAATCTCAACTCGCGCGCGAGAGGCAACAACTGCTTGCCACCAAGAGCATGCTGGAAAATGCCGACAGCGATGCCGATGCTTCTACGAGCCTGAGCGCTATTGACTCACTGATTGCCGGCAAAGAGGACGTGCTGGACGGCAGAGCAAAACGCTTGTTGGAAAGCTGGCCGCAACTACGACAAGACTATTCTTCAGAGGAGTACGTCGTCAAAGTACGTGATCGGGAGATCCGCACCGAACTGACTCGCACCTCCCTGTCGGGCACTCAAATACCAAGAGTGGCGCTACCAAAATTTGAAGACCACGGCGAGCTACTTAAATGGCTGTTGCTTGAAAATGTACCGGGCCGCTTCCCCTTTACAGCCGGCGTGTTTCAATTCAAGCG
>DMJN01000204.1 GCA_003451715.1 Gammaproteobacteria bacterium
TAAAACGTCTGCGTGTTAGTTTGGCATTCACTGACATTGCTCCGTTCTGGTTACTGAATTGCAGCATGAACGAATTGTGTTCTACTGCCCTTTTATTGCATATATAGCTACACCAGAGACTAGACTTATTTGCTTTAAAAAGCAACGAACTCGGGTCCGGTGGAGGCGCTGAAAGGCAGGAAATACGGGGCTTTCAGAGTGCTTGCTTGATAATCGTTACACTATGTCACAAATTAGCCTGTACACTGGGCGGCGTCGCTGAAAACCCGGATAGAAAATAGGGATATCTGGCATCGATCCCGGGACGTTGCTATTCGGCTACAGTCAGATTACTTTGCCGACATCGGTTTTGAATTGAATCGGCCACATCGGGATCATTTTATGAGATTTGCAGTAACGCTCTTCGCCTTTTGTACCCTGGTCAACTCGACCCATGCCGCCGACCAGTCCAGTGTCTTCAGCGAAGCCATGATGACGGTGGCGGAACGCAGTAATTACCAGCGTACCTCTACATTTCAGGAGGTGGTGGATGTTGTCGAGGCGTTGCGGCGGGACACCACATTACTGCATCGAGAAACCTTGCTTATTACGGAGGAGGGCAGGGAGGTTCCACTGCTGGTGTTGGCCAACCCTCCCATTCAATCTTCCCAACAGGCAGAGGCTTCCGGCAAGCCGGTTATCTATATTCAGGGCAATATCCACGGGGGTGAGGTGGAAGGCAAGGAAGCCTCGCTGATCGTCATGCGCGATATTCTGTACGGCGACAAGCGACACTTGCTCGAGAATCAGATCCTGGTTTTCGTTCCGGTTTACAATGCCGACGGCAACGATGAGATGTCAGCCAATTCCCGCCCGAACCAGGAACTCAGCCCGGTCATGACCGGTGTGCGCACCGCCCATGGTTACGACCTCAATCGGGACGGCATGGCAGTTGAGACCAGGGAGACCCGGGCGCTCTATGAAAATGTCATACAGCGCTGGGATCCGGATCTTCTGATAGACCTGCACACAACCAATGGCACCTGGCACGGTTACTCGCTGACCTATGCACCGTCCTATCACACGGCGGGTGATCCGGCGACTTCAAGCTACACCTCGGAAACTATGCTGCCGGCGATACAGGCTGCAGTGAAAGACAAGTTTGATCTCGATTTCGGTTGGTACGGAGGGTTCGATTACCGGGACTGGCCGCCAACCGAGCTGCGTACCTATCACCATGCTCCCCGCTACCTGACGAACAACATGGCATTGAGAAATCGCATGGCTATTCTCAGTGAAACCTTTTCCCATGATCGCTTTTACAAGCGCGTGCACGCCGCCAATGTGTTTGTCGAGGAAATTCTCGAGTATACCAATATCAACGGTTATGAAATTCAACGCATTAACCGGGAAGCCGATGCCCGGGTCAGCAGCACAGGAGGGTCGAAGGATTCCCTTGATCAAAACGGTGTGCAGTTTCAGATGATCGCACGCGAAGAGCCACTGGATCTGCTGAGCTATAACTATATTCCTTACAGGGCCGACGATGGCAGCACTGAGTTTGTCCGTAGAGCCGAGATCGTGGTCATTGAGGGCGTAAAAAACTTCAACGCGTTTCAGAGTACTGTGTCGGCAACCGTTCCCGTGGCTTATCTTTTTAGCTCAGCATTTATCGGACTGGCGGAGAAATTGCGCGAACATGGTATCTGGGTCGATACGCTGGAGGCAGATTCTGAATTTTATGGCGAGGTGTTCGAGATCGAACAGATCGGCAAACAGAATTTCGTGCAGAATGGCCATCGTAACTCGCTGCTTCAGGGTGAGTTTCACTCTGTGACCCGATCCTATCCAAGAGGCGATTACATCGTGTCCATGAACGATCGCCTGGCCAACCTGATCTTCTACCTGCTGGAGCCGCAGTCCGATGATGGCCTGGCATACTGGAACCTGTTCGATGAATATCTGGAAGCTGAACTACAAGAGGGCGAGCCCGCCGAATACCCTGTGTTCAAAGTGCTACGCTAGTGTCTCAGGTTTGTACTTCTTTTCGAGGCTTGGTTTGCCCGCTTGTTTTCCCTGGTAATTGTTCGGAGTCCATTATTTGAATAATGCTATTAAGACTTCTCTTAGTCCGCCTCTGAGCGGCATTTCTCTATCTAGCCTTGAATAAACTACTCTACGCCATTACCTCTCCAACTAAATTCTTTGATTGATTTGCAAGTGCAGGAATTCAATACTTATAGTCGCGTTCACTAATACTTTTGCGGTTTACCTTGAACCCTGTCTCAACAGGCATACTATTGAGCAATATCTCTAGACTCATCCAATCAAAAAGGATTTAGCATCATGAAAAAATGGTTGCTGCTTCTACTAATTACTTTGAGTCAAAGCGCAATAGCTTTGGACGAATCCGAGTTATCTGCTCTATTGGAATTAGTTCGTGAAGACAGGAACATGCCGGGCCTACGCGCCGCGATACGCACTGTAGACGGCAGTATTACCAGTGCTGCAGTTGGATTAGCAGATAAAGAAAATGACGTTGACCTCGACAATGGTGTCGGTATGCCTGGGGGCAGTACCGGCAAAACCTTTGTTGCGACTCTTACCATGTTACTGGTGGAAGAAGGATTATTATCCACTGATGATCTGGCATCGAAATGGCTGGGCAATACAGAGTGGTTCAGTCGACTACCGAATGCCGAAGAAATTCGCGTCAAACATCTGTTGTCTCATTCTTCAGGAGTTAAGGACTACCCGGATAGTTTGCGCTGCAATGTGGCTTCGGTGTGGCGTATCCTGCGACGGGGCAGCAATGATTTTAGTCCGGAGGAACTGATCGAATGCGTGTTAGACCGCGATCCTCTTTTTCCCGTTGGAAAAGGATTTTATTACTCCGATGCTGCATATCTGGTACTTGGCAGATTGATTGAAGCGGCAACTGGTCGAGAGTATTACGATCTGCTTCGAGAACGAATATTAGACCCACTGGCGCTGCATCAAATCAGGCCACAGGATACAGAAAGACTGCCTGATATAACACCGGGCTACGCTTCAGGTGCGCGTAACCTTCGGAGAGATGGGACTTCGAAATACAATCCTGTTAGTGAGTGGACAGGAGGTGGCCTGGTAACCAATCCTACAATGTTAGTTGAGTTCTACGGAGCACTGGTAGATGGTCGGATCGTAAAAGAAGAAACTCTTGAGCTTATGTTGGGAGGAGAATGGATTGATCCGGAGGGCTCGCGATTTCATTATGGGTATGGGCTTTTCGTTTATGAGAATCCGGATTCTTTTGGCTATGGTGGTATGTGGCCAGGATATCGAACTCAAGTGACTCATTATAGAGATTCGGGCATGACAATAGCTGTGCAAACGAATCGTGACGGCAAGGTAGACCTTCCATCCTTGGTAGCGAGAATTGCAGAATTGAGTTCTAGATAAACGAATTTCAGAATCTCAGACTCCGAAAAACCATTTCCCACAGCCTTCCAATTACAATCCCAATATCATCTTGGAGCCACGCAAAGGATGTACCCAGCAGGGTGCCTGGTAGGGAACGCTTCGAATCCTCATTATTGTGTTTGCCCTCTATTCGGCTTATTGCTCGGCAGAATCAAGCCAATAGAGTTTGTTGGACAAATTATTTCGGAGAGAGTAGCTTAACCTTCGTCAACTTGACGGAGCAGTCGATCCGGAGAAACAGATTCTTTAGGTACCGTCTATTACCGCGCCGCTTGTCGGCATCGGGGAGGTGAGCCGTCCGGCGGAATTCATCACCTCGAGCCCGCCGCAGAACGCAAAGAACCAGGAGTGCAAGCCATGATTAATCCCACCGAGAATCCGCAGAAACGCCACGGCCTATCCGTCGTGGGCGCGCTGATCAGCCTGCTCTGTGTACTGGGCATAGGCCTCGGCATTGGGCTATCCCCAGTGGAGTCGCAGACACTTCCCTCCCATTCAGCCGAGTGGGACCGGGCCGTCGCCGCCGACTACCTGGACGGACGACAGGCCTGGTGGCAGACCTGGCCCGAGGCGGAGCGCGACCACGAGACGTCCTGCGTCTCATGCCATGGAACGGTAGCGTATGTCCTGGCTCGTCCCATGCTGCGTCCAGCCCTGGGCGAGACCGGTCTGAGCTTTCCCGAGATGCGTCTGCTTGAGGATGTGGAGAAGCGAGTGGTGCTGTGGAATGAAGTGGATCCATTCTACCCGGATCAGAGGTTCGGCCTCCCCAAAGCCAGTGAGTCGAGAGGTGTTGAAGCCATCCTGAATGCACTGATCCTATCCAATCGTGACGCCCAGGCGGGGCGCCTGACGAGCGAGACACGAGAGGCATTCGAGAATCTGTGGAAGCTTCAGTTCACCCGTGGCGAGGCAAAGGGTGCCTGGGCATGGCTTTACTTCAATCTGGCTCCCTGGGAGTCGGAAGGGGCGGCTTACTTCGGGGCTGCACTCGCCGCCGTTGCAGTGGGTACCGCCCCGGACGAATACGCAGCTTCGACCGAGATTCAGGATCGATTGGACCTGCTCAGGGCGTATCTCCAACAGGATTCACAGGATCGGCCGCCGTTTGACCAGGTCATGCTCCTGTGGGCTTCCACCGAACTCTCGAATCTCATGACCCGGGAACAACAGCAGTCTGCGATCGCTGATATTGTCCGTCTGCAGAACAGCGACGGAGGTTGGAGCCTCCCCTCCCTCGGGCGGTGGGAAAGGTCGGATGGATACTCCCCCGATCCCGGGAGCGATGGCTACGCCACTGGATTAGTGACCTTCGTTCTGCAAAAGGCCGGTGTGTTGCCGGTTCAGGAGAATATGAGCCGGGCGATTGACTGGTTGGTACAGAACCAGGATCCCACCAGCGGACGATGGCCCTCCACGTCCCTCAATAAGGAAAGGGAACCAACATCCGACAGGGGCCTCATTATGTCCGACGCTGCTACGGGGTTCGCCGTATTGGCGCTGACGCAGGCGGATTCGTCAAAAGAGTAGCCATGAAAACCATTCAACAATACATGGGCAATAATTGATTGCCCAGGTAATAGTGGTAATGCACAGTTTTGAAGTGTCCGCTTTTTCCGCAAGCGTGTACCCCGTCAGCACCTATGGA
>DMJN01000294.1 GCA_003451715.1 Gammaproteobacteria bacterium
TTCTATGGCTTCATCACCATTCGCATGGGCGAGTACCGGCACACCTCGCGCCAACAATCCATCGATTCTGTCACGATAGGCTTGCGGATCGTAGCTGGGATAGGCGACATAGTCGGCATCGACACCAGGCGGGCCCTCATCATAGGGTTGGGACATCCATGCAGTACGCCCCTGAGGTGATCCGTCCAGAGTAAACTTGACGCCCCCGATCCGAATTCCCCCGGTGTATTCCGATTCATGGGAAACTTCATCCAGCACCGAGTCGCTGAGTGGATTGCCCATGATGTAGGTCACGATATCTACCGGAAACGGTTCCTCGAGTGCCTGCGCTTTCAAGGCTTCTACGTAAGCTTCGCTGACATTGCTTTCCTGAATGGTGGTGATGCCGTAGCCGGCGTAGATTTCAGCCGCATCACGACGCAGTTGCCAGCTCTGTTCCGGACTTACCATGGCACCGGTGCCCGGCAACAATCGCATTGCCGTTTCCTCCATGACACCTATGGGTTCATCCGTGCCTGGTCGGCGCCGCATTACACCACCCTCTGGCACGGCCGTTTCAGCCGTGACATTGTTCTGTGCCAGGGCCATGGAATTGGCCGACGCAAGATGCCCGGACACATGGCGGATGACTATCGGGTGAGAGGTGGAGGCGCGATCCAGATCATCACGATTCGGGTGGCGCCTTTCCTCCAACAGTGAATCGTCATAGCCAACACCATAGACTATTGAGCCATCGGGGAGGTTATTATTGCGAATCCATCCCTGAATTGCAGCGACAATGTCATCGATGTTCTGCATGATCCCGACCGGCGGAGAAGACAGGTCCAGCAAAGAGGAATACGTGGCAACACCGCCGAAGTGTCCGTGGGCATCGATAAAACCAGGTAGTAACGCCCTGTCCCCTAGCTCGATTAATTGCGTAGATTCATCGCGCAGTTGCATGATTTCTGAATCGCTACCAGTGGCAATAATTCTATCGCCGCGAACGGCAACGGCTGTTACCTCAGAATCATCCATGGTCACGATGTTATTGCCGACGAAGATCAGCTCGGCGAACTGAGTGGGTTGCTGATCCGCTGGAGAGCAGGCAATCATTCCCAGCAGGAGTATCAATATGAAGGAGCTTCTGTTTGCAGACATGGAATTTCCTCGTAAGTGGTACGGCTACCCAATCAGATCCAAGCGCCATTCCTGCTGCAATATTCTTACCACATCTTCCATCGTATCGAAGCGCTTGCCGGGCTCTTTTTCCAGGCAACGCATGGTAACCTCTTCGAGTAACTTCGGGATACGCATGGTAGATATTTCTGAAGGCGGCGGCGGAGTATCGTTCAGGGCGCTCTCGATTACGTGATGCAGTTTCTCACCCACGGCAGGTGTCTTACCACACAAAATTTCATACAACACAGCACCGAGACTATAAATATCCGTGCGATGATCGATGTCCGGATCCTGGTTGATCTGTTCCGGTGACATGTACTGCGGCGTACCCTGCGCATTACCCTGACCGGTTATGGTTAGATCTTTGATATCTGAAGGCCTGGCCTGTCCATCTTCACTGGCGCTGCCATCGGGGTGCCAGACCTTGGCGAGACCCCAATCCAGCAACAACACTTCGCCGTAGGGCCCGGCCAGTATGTTATGGGGTTTAATGTCACGGTGTGCAACACCATGCTGATGGGCATCCTCCAGTGCCAGACCTACCTGCAAGATCAAATCCACCAACTGGGTCAGGTCGTAGCGTTCACGGTACGTCAACAACTCTCCCAGGGTATAACCATGCACCAGCTTCATGGTGAAATAAGGATTACCCTTTGCGTCCCTGCCCAACTCGTAAGTCGGGATAGTATTGGGATGCTGTAACATGGCAGAAACACGTGCTTCCCTGATAAGGCGTTGTTGTTCTATCTCATCATTGGCAAATTCCGGCTTCAGAGTCTTGTAACAGATGAAGCGGGATAGATGCAGGTCTTTGCAGGACTTGATTAACGACTTCCCACCCTCGGCGATTGTGCTGAAGAAAGCATAGCGAGTTCGCGGATTAATTTTATCTGGAAGCGGTTTATCGGTTTCGTCGAGAAAGACCGAACTGTTTCTCTTCGGCGGCTCAGGAAAGTTCAACATTGCTTAAGGGACCTCTGATTAACTCAAATTCCCTAATTTGCAAGCTGATAGAGAAGAGTGGCAGTAACCGATTGTGGCACACCGTCAATCAGTTTGGGCCGGAACCGGAAATCTTGTATGGCGTTTTCCAACTCTAACCAGTCCATCGGTTGATTAAAGCGCTGGGTCACGAGTTCAACATTTTGGGGAGAGCTCACCTCATTTTTCCAGCGCCCCCTATACCAGCGCCCGATTTCTTCCAGCCCAGTGAGACTGAATGTAAACATGGCGAAACCCTCTTCTGGCATTGAAAACTGGTTTACATCAAAATCAACAGGCGCCAGGTAGTGGGGAAATTGAGAAGACCATTGTTGGAAATTGAAGCTTGATACGCCTTCTTCGAGGCTATTGCTTGAAATCGGATCGTCGATCGATTCCAGACCACTGTCCAAGCTATCGACAAAATCCAGTGCAGGGATGAGTTTGGGATGGGCAAAGAATCGGTTGATTTCTCGCTGCTCTATGCCCGCTTCCAGCAATAACGTATTGCTACGCGCATAGGAAAAAGTCGCCGCTTCGGAATTACCGAACAGCACATGCCAGTCAGCAAGATACACTTCTGCTATAGCCATTCCCTCCGAGTTTGGCTCCGGCTGGTCCGAGTAAACACGCTGAATCCTGCTTAGCAGTCGCAAGCCGGAATAGTAATACCCAGCCCGTGCATCGCTTCGGCTACGCGCCAATCCACTGTTTGAATACCTGCGTAATCCGATGCCAGTACCGCCTCCCACCTCTACAGCCACCGTCTGCAGGTATTGCTGCACCAGCTGCTTGTAAATAAGTGCGGGTAAGCGCTGATCATCCTCTCCCCATGCCGCCGTGGCGGCACGAATTGCAATGCTATTCAAGCGCTGCGCGGCTCGGAAGTGAAAACTCTGCATCGATATGGAATCGTTGGCTACACCCCATAAGTGGATGTCCACCAGATTGAGGATCGAATCCATCAATGCAGTATCGATAGTATTCTCACCACGAATCAGCAACCAGTCCATGTGCTCCATCATTTCACGAGCATGGCGCCAGTCACCCTGGTTGCCATAAGTCTCAATGCGGCGTAATACGTAAGGGAATTGTGCAGGCGAATAGAGCCCCTCGTTTACCCGTATGATCTGAACGGCCTGGTCCAGCACCTGGTGGGCCTCACTGTAGCGTCCTGTCTCCATGAGTTGTTGACTGAACTGGTCCAAAAGTTCCAGCATACCGCGGTCCAATCGACTACTACCGGCTTCAAGCTGAGCAATATCACCCCTGATTCTAGCCAGCTCTAACTCTGTTTCCGTCAACACAGATTGCTGGGAATTGGCTGAGCCCGCCGCCAGGGACGCCAGGAAGGTGATAACTGTTAAGGAGGAATAGTATCGCATTGGAATCACCGCAGATTTACCGGAAACAGGCAATATTGCGCTTTTTTCACAGAATACCGGCGTGCAGGCCAAATATCAAAATTCGAATAGTTCCAAGCTACCAAATTATCCGGCACCAGCACAATCACTGTGTTGACCCTGTCGGGCTCTGCATCCGTAGCTGGGACGAGGACCTGGCACGCAGTCTGTATATAATGGTGCTGAACACTCGAGAAATGGGATAGTGTATGGCTAATGGTGAAGATCACCTGGTAGTGGAGACTGATTTTCCAGTGCGTTATGCCGAGACTGACGCAATGGGCGTGGTACATCATGCCACCTACCTGGTTTATTTTGAGGAAGGTCGTAGCCAATTCATGCGTGATATTGGCAGCGATTATGCGCGCATAGAAGCCGAGGGCTATCAGCTTCCCGTTACCGAACTGGGGATTCGATATGTGGGCAGCCTCCGTTACGGAGAACGAGCCAAGGTTAGAACCTGGGTCGAAGAAAGTCGCAGCCGACGGATTACCTTCGCCTACGAAGTGCAGGAGCCCGACACCGGCACAACGCTAGTGTCCGGATTCACACGTCACGTCTGGACCGACAAACATGGCAATGTTGTCCGTATTCCCGACTCCTGGAACAAGCTCTTTAGCAATGTCAGTTAGGGTCATTGGTTTGATGGGCCTTTACTCCACTGCAGGTAATGCTTCATGAATGAGCCTGATATCGTCAGCTTAGACACTGCAGATCCCCTAGCTGTCAAGCGTGATGACTTCGACCTGCCGGAAGACAAGGTTTACCTGGATGGAAACTCACTGGGTCCGCTTAGCCATAGAGCAAGGCAGCGCGCGCAAGAAGTCATCGATAAACAATGGGGGCAAGACCTGATTGCTTCCTGGAATAAGCACCACTGGATCGATCTATCGATTGCGGTCGGTGCCAAGATCGCACCCTTGCTGGGTGCATCCCCGGAGCAAGTGGTTTGCTGCGATTCGGTGTCGATCAATCTGTTCAAGCTGTTGAGCTGCGCTTTACGACTTCAAACCGATCGCAGCACCATTGTGTCAGAGCAGGACAACTTCCCCACGGACCTCTATATAGCGGATGGGCTCAGCCAACTTCTGGGCGAAGACCGTTGCAAACTACGGCTGGTCAATGAAGCTTGCCTGGAACGTGCCCTGGATGATGATCCTGCGGTGCTGCTGTTGAGCCACATCAATTTCCGAACTGGCAGGCTCCATGATATGCAGAGTCTCACCCGTGCGGCGCACCAGCGAGGCTGCCTGGTAATCTGGGACCTGTCACACAGTGCTGGAGTAGTGCCTATAGAACTGGATCACTGGCAGGTAGATTTCGCAATTGGCTGTGGCTACAAGTACCTCAATGGTGGACCCGGAGCTCCTGCTTTTCTCTACGTGGCTAAGCGTCACCTGGCTAATGTGAATCAGCCACTGCAGGGTTGGATGGGTCATTCTGCTCCCTTCGATTTCGAACCAGGTTACAAAGCCCGTGACGGAATCGGGCAGTTTTTGAGTGGCACGCCTCCAATAATTTCTCTGAGTGTTCTGGACGCCGCACTGGATGTCTTTGCCGATGTCTCAATGGAGATGGTAAGAGCCAAGTCGATCCGGCTTAGCGAGTTGTTTATTAACTTGATTAAACAGAACCGCTCACTGGCAGAGCTGGAATTACGTTCACCCACCAATAGCGATGACAGGGGTAGCCAGCTGGCCTATGCACACCCCTCAGCCTACGCCATTTGCCAGGCACTCATCGCTGCCGGAATCGTCGCCGACTTCCGTAGCCCGGACTTGCTTCGATTCGGTTTCTCCCCGTTGATCCTCAGCTTCCAGGATATCCAGCACAGCGTTCAATCGCTTGCCTCAATCATTGTCGAGAAGCGGTACCTGGAACAGGGTTTTAACCAGCGCCTTAGAGTGACCTGATAGCTCCCGTAGTGCCCTGCAGGCACGATATGTGCGGCAGTTCTACCAAAAATTGGGCAAGACTGTGGTAAATTCGGTGTTGCTATCCCGTGAATCGGCCGAAAACAAGAAAAAGAGACTAAAATCTAGTGGTTATGGTATTTTTCTAGACTGTACTGTAAGGCAGCTTGCAGCTAATATCGGGTATCAGGATTAGGCCTCCAAAGGCCATTTCATGCCATGAAAGAACATCTCGACAAAGTAAAAATTGCCGCCACCAAGGTGCTCACCAGGATGGTGCTAAAAGCCCTGGACGACGCGCGCCTGCAAATTGAAGCACAGACCATGCGATTCGTAGGTGCGAAGCTACCCCCGATCAAGGAGGAATCTCCCGGTATAGCCGAGCGCTTTATGCAGAATCTATACAATTACTTTGACGAACTCACCACTCTCACGGTCAAAGATACCGAGATCGAACCGGAGGATTATGACAGTTTGTCTCTGGTGGACCAGGACTACCTCGAGGCTATGATTGCCATGGAAGGTATGGTCAGACAACTGCGCGAAGTCGAAGTAAAGGGTGCCAAGACTTTCCAGACACGACTGGAAACCATGTTCCCCAATATTCATATCGACGCCACCAATAATCCCCTCGATCCAGAGCAAGTCGGTGATTGTTTCAACGAATCCATTCGACCCCTGGGTCTGAAGGCTCATTATCTGTTGACCATCTACCGTGAATTTAACAAGTGTGTATTTCAGCATTATGGGGAAGTTATAGAAGAAGCCAACGAGGTGCTGATTGAGCTTGACGTTTTACCAAACCTGGATATCACCGCACGGGAGAGAGAACTCCGCAAAGCCAAGCGTAAAGAAGTCAGAGCACAGCTGGAAGCCGAGTCAAAAATTAAGGAAGAACAAAAAGCGGCAGAGCTGGCGGGTCGAGGTAGCGGTATAACACCGGGCACAACAGCGGCCCCAGCAGCAACTCCAGCTCCGACACCGGCATCAGCATCGGCATCAGCATCGGCATCAGCACCAGCAGAACAGATCAACACCGAGATGTTTTCGATGATGCAGACCCTGATCAACACCCTGGCCGACAAACAGGACAGTTCTCATGTTCTGCCGGTTAGCAGCAATGTGCCCGCTGGCGAGGTCGTTGCAGATCAGCAGGAACTGCAGCAGCAACAAGCCAAGTTGATGAACATGCTGACCGATGTGCAGTTCTCAATGATCGAGGGTGATTCTGATGATGACAGTGACGAGGCACCCAATATTGATGCCAGGTCAATTGGTCAATCGATTAATGAGAGCTTGCAGTCAGAAGCCAGCAGCGGCGAAATGGGGGCTTTGAATCCCCAATCTATAAATGTTATCAACCTGGTGACTCTGCTCTATGAGGCCATCTGGAATGATAATTCCTTACCTGTCGTAATGAAGGAACTGATGGGCCGCACCCAGATTTCCATCATGAAGGTGGCGTTAACCGACACCACGTTTTTCGACAATGAAAATCATGCCGGTCGTGCTCTCATCAATGAGCTTGCCCTGGCTGGCATAGCCTGGACAGGCAGTGACGATCCTGAGAACGATCCTGTCTATGCGAAAATAAAGCAACTGGTCGAACAAATCCTGAATGAAGCCGACATCAATAACGATTTCCTGCAGGGGCTGGTTAATGAATTGCGTGAATTTAAAGCTAAGCAGCTCGGAACTGACGCGTCCGTCGAGAGAAGAATCCTCGAATCTGCGGACTTCAGCCAGAATCTCGATGATATTCACGCCTACGTCTCACAGAAAATCAACGAACGGGTATTAAAGGGCTACCTGGACCCATCGATACGCAAATTGCTGGATACTCATCTACATGACTTTCTCGTGCAACTGGTCCTTAAGGAAGGACTTAATGGCACATCATGGAAGCTGATTATGAGTACCATAGATGTATTGATATGGACGGTCCAGGCGGATAAGCAAATTGGCGACCGGGAACGCTTCGAAAGAATTAATCCTCGCTTGCTCGACAATCTTGCCAAAGCACTGGAAATTGGTGGCACCTCCAAGACCAAGATCACCAAGATCATGCGCCAGCTAAAACAAATGCAGGAGTATAGTTTCCACAAGGCCCAGTTAGAAGCAACAGAATCACAGGCAGCAGCTACCGGTGATCTTGCCACCAAATACTCTGACCAGCAACGCAAGGAACCTGCCCCACTGGCCAGGGACGATCCTCATTTACGCCAGGTCGACAAGCTGCCAGTCGGAACATGGTTGGAGTTCAGGGGAATCTCTGGAAAGCCGGTGCGCTGTACGCTGGCTTCAATAATAGACAGTATCGGCAAGTTATTCTTCGCCAATGACCAGGGAGAGAAAGTTATTGAACTCACCCGCATGCGCCTGGCCAGAGAACTCAAAAATGGTTCGGTAAAAATAGTCAGTACAGGCTCCCTTGTGGACCGGGCCATGGAATCCGTCATCAGCAATCTGAAGGATTCTGCCGCCGAAGACGGTGACTCTACGCAAGATATCGCTACTGCCTGAACAATCCTTCCGCCTGCCTGTTTTACCTCCCTCATCCGGGGAGCATTGTTGTATGGAATAGCTATTCTTCTTACAACAGCGCACACCGGATTATTGAGACTCCAGTTGTACCAGAACGTATCGAATCCAATCAGCTTCTGTGGGCAGTTTCTCCCCTCAGTATTTTTCCACCCAGCAGAAACAATACCAGGCCGACTACACCCGCTCCCGCCGCGATGGCATAGGGCATCCCATAGAGGTTATTGCTGGCGGTAAATGCAAATCCCAGTAGCGCCGGGCCGATGGCGGTACCCCAGGATGACATCAGGTTACTCACTGAAAAAATCTTCGCATATTCTCTTACACCAAACGCCTCTGCGATTAAGAGTGGTTGAAGCATCAATAAATTCCCAACCGTAATTCCGAAGAGTGCCAGCCCGAGACAGAGGGTAGTAATGCTGAATCCCGATGAGAGCAAACTGAGAGACGTGGCTTGCAACACCATCATGGCGATGGCGAAGATCCTGATGGACATGCGATCCACCAGCCAGCCACCTACCAACCTTCCCACAATGCTTGCCACTGGCAGAATTGCCACCGCCACTGCAGTCTGTGCATCAGTTAATAGCTCCCGGGCGAGGCCATACTGGTGGGCGATTCCTCCTACCTGCGCCATCATAAGAAAAATATACGCAAAGCTTACACCCCAGAAGAATTTCCCATGCCTGGCCTCTTTAAAAGTCTTTCCATCTTCCATGATTGATCTTTTGACAGTGCCAGGTGTCCCGCTACTACTCTTCGAAACATTGGAATCGGTCGCTTGATTGATGGTTTCATCTGCAACGCCATCAACATTTAAACCCATAGATTGTGGATTTTCCCGCAACCAGATCCAGGCTACGGGGACTACCCCCAG
>DMJN01000238.1 GCA_003451715.1 Gammaproteobacteria bacterium
GTCGAACCAGGGCGGACAGAGAGGGCTAGCGAAATATAAGGATAAGCAAATATAGCAACAACATTGCTAATACACTGACGTGCAAAGGAAGTTTTTGTGATGCGTTCTATTTGGATATTGCTATTCAGTTGCCTGACCCTGCCCATATTAACGGCCTGTGTAGCCTCACAGCCGCGCAATATTGCAGACGTATGTGCCATCTTTGAAGACAGGCGCGGCTGGTATCGCGCCGCAAAGCGTTCGGAGCAGCGCTGGGGCGTTCCAATTAGTGTCAATATGGCTTTTATCTACCAGGAATCGAGTTTTCGAGCCCGGGCAAAGCCAGAGCGCTCCCGAATTCTCTGGATTCTGCCGGGCCCCCGACCCTCATCAGCCTACGGCTATGCCCAGGCATTAGACAGTACCTGGGAAGACTACCTGCGAGCCTCGGGTAATCGCGGGGCTTCTCGCAGTAACTTCAACGATGCAGTTGATTTCGTCGCCTGGTATAACGCCCTTTCCAATAGCATTAGCGGTATCGGAGCCAGCGATGCCAGAAACCTCTACTACGCTTATCACGAAGGAAACGGCGGCTACCAACGGCAAACTTATCGTGACAAGCGATGGCTTATAGAAGCTGCTGACCGAGTCCAGTCGAATTCGAGTCGCTTCGACCGTCAGCTCTCTCGATGCCGGGCTGATTTAGACAAGAATTGGTTCCAGCGCCTTATTTCCTGAGGATCCTCACCGCAATTATAGGGATAGTCTAGTCATATACTTGTACAGAGGATCCCTTGTAAACTTGCCTCGCGAGTGGATCCTCGAGAGTATCCGGGTCGCTTTATAATTAGATCAGTATTTATCAATCGGGATCAGATCAGTCATGAGTTGGTGGGGAAAGGTAGTCGGTGGCACATTTGGCTTCATGATGGGTGGGCCACTCGGCGCCCTGTTAGGAGCCTCGCTGGGAAATTATTTCGATGGCGGCCTGGATGGAATACAACTGGATAGTTCCTTAGGACCCGGGGCTACTGAGCGTGTGCAGTCCGTATTCTTTACTGCCACCTTCGCCGTTATGGGGTACATCGCCAAAGCCGACGGCAAGGTCAGTCAGGCTGAAATCGCCATGGCTGAACGAGTCATGGGACAAATGCGGCTCTCACAACAACAACGCAGCGTAGCGAAAAACCTGTTCAACGAGGGGAAAAAAGAGGGCTTTCCCGTACATGAGGTATTGGCTCAATTCAAGCGGGAGAGTTTTCGACGCCGCAACCTGGTGCAGATGTTTCTCGAGATTATAGTTGCGACCGCCTTCGCTGACGGCCGCTTGCATGAACGAGAGCAGAGTATGCTGGAGAGCATCGCCAGCGACCTCGGTTATACCCAGCAACGATTCAATGAATTGCTTACTCGCATGACGGGGCAGGCGCATTTCATCGATCAATCCTCTATTGAGGATAAATTACTGGCGGCGCACGAATTACTGGGTGTGCAACCCAACGCCAGTTTTGAAGAGCTGAAGAAAGCCTACCGCAGGCAGATGAATCAGCATCATCCAGATAAGTTGGTCGCCAAGGGATTGCCGGAAGAAATGATCGATTTAGCGACCCAAAAAACCCAGGATATTAAGGCAGC
The DNA here is from genome assembly GCA_003451715.1 of Gammaproteobacteria bacterium. GTDB lineage: Bacteria > Pseudomonadota > Gammaproteobacteria > Pseudomonadales > Pseudohongiellaceae > UBA9145. The sequence goes on from DMJN01000238.1 coordinate 1,615, forward strand.
CTATGAGTTGATCAAGTCACAACGGCACTGAGGAAACCATTCAAAACATAGGATGAAGACTGCTATGTAGATAAATCATGATAGTGGCTGATCGAGTCTGGTTTCATAAAGTTTGCTGTAAACTCTGAGGCTTGCGATGTAGGAAAACTGGTCAATCGCCTGCTTCAATTGTGCCGCCATTAGTTCACTAATTTCATTCCTGTTCAGCTTCAGATCGACCTCGATGCCATTTTCCAGGTAATGCAGCGAAATATTGGCAATTTTATCGTCATCCAGTAATTCTGCCCAGGCGTTTCTGATATGGGCAATTATCTGCTGGTGGTCTGGCAGGGTCTGGTGTAAGGAGGCATGGTCGGGTGGATTCCCGTGAGTCTCGGGATCGATATGGGCAATAACGTCGCCAATGTCGCTAAATCTTCCGGTCAGTTCACGGCTTACCGCTTCACCGAGTTGATGACCTTCCGAGACGGTGATTCGAGAGTTCACCAGCAACCTGACTTCGAGAATTATCTTACCCCCCGAGAACCGGCTGCGCAGATTGGTAATGCCGAGGATACCTTCGACGCCTAATATGCACTCATTCAACTGTTGCAAGCGCTGGCTGGGAATAGCCGTATCCACCAATTCCCTGAGGCTGTCTGTACATAACTCCCATCCAATTTTGGCAATGATCAGCGCTACAAAAATCCCCGCCACCGTATCCATCCAGGTGTAGCCCTGTTGCGCTGCGATTATGCCTATTGCAACGGCAATCGAAGAAATGGCATCGGTGCGGCTGTGCCAGGCATTGGCTTTCAGTAGGGAAGAATTGAGACGCTGCGCGACTCGCATGGTGTATTGATAGATCCATTCCTTCGTGGCAATGGAAACCAGGGCGATGGCAATGCCCGATAGCGCCGGAACTGGAATTGCCGCTGTGTCCTGCAAACGCTGGTAGCTGTCATAGAGGAGAATGCCTGCAGTTGTGAAAAACACCACTCCCATGGCGATCGTTCCCAGGGATTCGAATCGTCCGTGACCGTAAGGATGTTCCTCATCTGGATCTTCCCGAGCTGCCCTGGCCACCAGTAGTACAAACACATCGGTTATGGCATCGGTCAGGGAGTGGATACCGTCGGTGATAAGAGCGAAAGATTGGGTAAGTACGCCACCGATAAGCTTGGCAAAACCAAGCAGCAGGTCCAGGCACATTCCAATCAACGTAACTTGAGTAGCTTCCTGCTGGGCACTGGCTGAATTCATGGAAATCTGTCGAGGGGACGACGGAAAAATGGGGATATTTTGAAGAAAAACTGGGGCAAAGTGGCTATATCTTGAAGTAAAACCGGAGCCAGAAAAAAGCCCAACGACCAGTGGTGTTGGGCTTAATATACTACCAAGGGAGAGGTAAATGAAACAAAACCCACAATTTAGTATGACATCTACCTACACTTACTCAGACTGTAGGTGGCAGGCAAAGTTCCACGCTGTGCAGATTTATTTGAAAAAAGCCTGATTGCATAATTAACTTTAAATAAATCTTGTAATATAATGAATTAATTTATAAATTTATAATTTCTATAGCTTGATCCTGTAAGGTCTCCACAGTTTCCTTATTGCTGATAATGCCGATGCTGGCCTGGCCGGCATCAAAATACCGTTCCGCCACGGATTTTAGATCGTCCAGGGTGGTTGCCAGGACGCGTTCTCTGAATGCCATACGGTGTTCCAGGCTGCGTCCGAAGAGTTGGTTATAGAAGCTCTTCTTCGCCTCTCCCGCCGGTGAAGAGGGTTTATCCATGGTCGCTATGATGCCCAGAATGGCCTCTTCCAGTTGATGGGCGGGATGCTGCTCATCAAGCACCCAGCTAATGGCTCGATCGAAGTCATCGAGGGTTTCCTGCAAGCGTGGATCTCTGTAGGAGAAGAAGCGGAACGAGGCGGAGTTGGGATCCTGGCCGGCCCCACCGCCATAAGCGCCGCCCTGTTCCCTGATAGTCCTGTGCAGGAATCCATTGCGCAGGAATCCGGCGAGTACATGTAGTATGGCGTTATCTGCGTGGCTGGATGGCACGGTTGGGTAGGCTTTGGCGCAGAAATTAACCTGTGTCGATGTGGTCCAGGCCTGCTGTACCTGGTCCCGCACAGGCGCCAGATGCAATACCGAATCGGCGACTGTTGCAGTACTGGAATGCCAAACTGCATCGATGTCAGTGATTAACTGTTGTTTGGAATCTGGCTCGGCAATCAGCAGAAATTGCATCGGCGCCTTGCTAATAACTTCATGCAATTGACCGAAACGTCGCAGCAGGTCGCTACGCGCTTCAGGCTCGTTTAAGCGTTCGCGCATATTCTTGAGTCGTCGGATTCCCTCCAATCCGCCGGAGCGATGGGCAAGTTGGGCAGCCGGACTCATACGGCTGGATGCCAGATCCATTGCGAGGCTGTGACCCTGGCCGGTGATGCTATGTTCCTTACGAGCACAAATCTGTTCGACTAACTCAACCAGGCGCTGGCATTCATCGAACCTGACATTTTTAATCGTCTGGAAAATCAGTTCGCTCAAGCCACTGTGGTTGGCGGTAAGGGATTTGGAAGAAAATGTCAGCAGTGCATGGGATTGTTGAACATCATCTAATTTGCTGCGAATACTGCTGAAGCAATTCATGCCACCGCTAATTCGAGCCTGCCAGGTTTGAACCTCCTCGTAGCCCTTATCCCCGATACCAAATTCTGTCAGGCAGGCAGTGTACAGCGGAAGCACTTCCAATAATTCTGCTTCCAGGCGTGGCAACTCCATGACCGCCTGTTGATAACTCAGGCCATTGGTGCCCTGACCGTAATAGCTCACCGGAAGCTTGCAAACCGGCAGCTGCTCCTGCTGCCGGACTGGTTCATCTATGCTGCTTGGCACATCTTCCAATCCAACCTTGGGTAACAGGTCTGGATCATTGTCCTGAAGTTGTCGGGCTGCGAGGGATTTGCTGCGCTCGATGATCTGCTCGGTAGCATCGCAGGAGAGACCGGCTTTAATGCCCGCCAGAGCCTGATTCTCCGCAGCAGTTTTCCGATCATCCAGTTCACAATCCGGTTTTAGAGTCAGTGTAATGCGATGGGGATTCTCCAGTAATAACTCTTTGATCAGTCCAGGAATGAATTGCCTGTCTTTTACCGCTAATCTCAGTTCTTCCAATACGGGATCTATGTTTAATAGCTTAATAGGATCACCCCGGTGCATCGCGGCAGACAGGCCAGTTAAAATTAGCTGCAAGCCATAGGGGTAACTGTCCCCTGCTATTTCTCTCTGGTTCAATTCCAACTGGTGCAGGGCGGCTTCCACCTGATCCTGTGCCACACCGTCATTCACAATCTGTTGCAGTGAATCGAGCACCAGCGCTTCTACCTCAACCCCGGAGCTTGCTGCGCAGCCCTCCAGACCGGCCATAAAGCTCATTTCCCGATTTGAATCTTCCAGTCCGCACAGGGGCGATGGTGAACTGCCGAGTTCGGATGTCTCAAGGATTTTCAACAGGGGACTGGCGCTATTATCCAGTAAGACTCCGGATAACAACTGGCTTTTAAAAAGGTCGGACAGGTCGGTGCTGCGGCCGAGCAGCCAACCAAGCACGATATGACTCTTGTTGGGGTCGTCCGCTTCGGAAGCATAAGCTTCTTCGATTCTTATCGGAGCCAAGTAGCGCTTTTCATCGTTAACCTGAATGACACTGTCCAGTCGTTGAAATTGCGACAATGCCAGTTCTTCAAAATGCTGCTGATGTTCAATGGCAGGAATGTCACCATAAGTCATGAAAACTGAATTGCTGGGATGGTAATGAGTCTCATAGAACTTGACTAATTCTTCATAGCTCAAGTCGGGTATGTGCGCCGGTTCGCCACCACTGTTGAAATGGTAGGTTGTAGTGGGAAAGAGATAATTACTCATGGATTGCCAGAGAGTGAAGTTTGTGGAACTCATGGCACCTTTCATTTCGTTGTAAACTACACCTTTGTATTGTAATTCGCTGTCGGGATTTTCGGGTTCAGCGAATTCCAGTCGATGTCCTTCCTGGGCAAAATCGAGTTTATGCAGGCGAGAAAAGAATGCGGCATCCAGATAAACACTTAATAGGTTTTCAAAATCTTTCCTGTTCTTGCTGGCGAATGGGTAGGCGGTCCAATCACTACTGGTGAACGCATTCATGAATGTATTTAGCGAACGGCGAATCATCATAAAGAATGGGTCGCGTACGGGAAATTTTTTACTGCCGCATAACGCGGTATGCTCAAGAATGTGAGCAACCCCCTTCGAATCCATAGGTACGGTTCTAAATGCTACCAGGAACACGTTTTCACAGTTATCACTGTTCAGGTGATAATGGATTGCGCCGGTAGCTTTATGAATATATTTCTCCATCACGATGTTAAGTGATGGAATTGTTTCGCTATGCTGCCATTCGAATGCCGGATGAATTTTGTCTGGCTTTGGGGTGGGGGATTCTTGAATGTCGTCTAGGGTGTTTACATCTGCCATGGTGTCGATTAATGCCTATAACCATTAGTCGGCAATTGCCTTCATCATGGTCCATAAGTGATCTGAATTATACCGGTGGTCGCTCCAGGCTAAGTTGGCCTAGTTTACCTGAGCGCATGTCATTTAGTAATGCCTCGGAGGCTTTGTTGAAATCCACCTTGCCTCCCTTTGTCAGGCAACCACGGATTTCCGCCACCTGTTCGAGCAATTGCTGTGGCGCCTGAACGCTGCCTGCCAAGTCATATCGGTGAACCAGTCTATCCCTGAATTCGGATAATAGCAGCTCGGCAGCAAACCAGGCGATGTCGTCGGCACTCACTGCCGTATTGCGGATACTACCCAGCATAGCCAGTTTGTAGGCTCCGGCCTGATCTTCCAATTTAGGCCACATCATTCCCGGGGTATCAACGAGATACTTGTTGTCGGCAAGCTTGATCCTCTGCTGGGACCGGGTTACTGCCGGTTCATTACCTGTTCTGGCGAGCTTTCTGTCGGCAAGGATATTGAGTAATGTAGATTTTCCCACGTTGGGAATCCCTATAATGGCGAGCTCAAACTTCGCCATGTTAGCAGGCTTATCCCGTGCTAGTAGTCGCTCGGCTGCGTCGATGAGCTGGGATTTGTCCACCAGCTTATTGCTACCACTCGTAAGGCAAATTGTCTGTTTCAGAGTATTGAAGTGGTCCTGCCAGGCATCCGTCGTCTGTGCTTCCGCCAGATCTGCCTTGTTCAGGATCTTGATGCAGGGAAGCTGCTTGCGTATGTCGGACAATAAGGGATTGCAGCTGGCTTGCGGGGCACGGGCATCCAGAACCTCGATCACTGCATCAACACTGCGCATGAGCTTGACCAGTTCCTTGCTGGCCTTATGCATGTGCCCGGGATACCAGGAGATGGACATTCGCTTAGTGCCTCGTAAAAATGGCCTAGTTTATCGAGGCCACAGCCTGATCTCCACTGCTCGTACGCACTTCATTGAGATATAATCACATCTTCATCGAGTTCCCAGCACTCAGCTGTGTTCAGTTTGTACAAATATTAAACAGGGTGAGCAATAGCATGCAGAACCAATCCAGTGTGCAGCAAATTATTCAAATGAAGCTTGAGGCTGCCCTTAATCCTTCCATGATTACGGTCGAGAACGAAAGTCATATGCACGGCGGCCAGGCGACGGAGTCTCACTTCAAGCTCACTGTTGTTGCAGAACAATTTAGTAATCTTCCCCGCGTGAAACGCCATCAACATGTCTATGCCTTGCTTTCCCAGGAATTGAACAACGGCATCCATGCACTCGCGTTGCATCTCTATTCTCCGGTTGAGTGGGAGCAGCGTCAGCAAAGTGTTGCTGCGTCACCAGAATGCCGTGGTGGTAGCAAGACTGACTAACCGGCACAATTAATTACTGAACGTACGTTTAGAAATAGGCTCATTTTGTATTTTTTGAAATAGATATTGTTCAATAATCGTGCCGTTTCTCTATGTTAACTCAGGCCGTGACTCGAAGCTCCGATACGATGATCTGAGTGCTGAATCTGCGTATGTTGTGGTAAGCTTCATCTACCAAATTACAGTCAAATTAACAGCAAAGCTCAGCGGCTCGAAGTATAAGTTCTATCTATAAACTTTATGTCCATAAATATCAGTTAGATGGGTTTGGATTTTAAATTTGATTATGAACCTGTGTATCCCATGCTTGGAAAAGAGACTTTGCTGATCGACGCATTCTTTTTATTTATTACGTTATGAAGGTATCGCTGGAAAATTCTCGAACACAGGAGTTACTGACTGCCGGCCTTGTTTCCATTGGCATGATTTGCCTGATCGTGGCAGTCCAGTTTCTCAGCGGGCTTGACACTACTGGGTCGGATATTGCAACCGAGCCAGATCCCATCACCGTGTTTCCCGACTTCGCTTCTATTCCAAACGTCGGGGTTAAGAAACAACAATTCTTCGATTTCCTGCAGGATTATATCGTCGCAGAAAATGCCGAAATTGCTCAAGATAGAAATGAGCTGCAGCCCTATGCGGACATAGCGAACAGCGGAGTGGCCTTGAGTGTGCGTGAACGGGAATGGGTGCTTAAGCTGGCAGAAAAGTACCGCATTGACACCGAGCAATTGTCAGAAAGCGAAACAGTCAAGGAACTGACGAGGCGAGTCGATGTTATTCCAGTGTCCCTGGCGCTGGCACAGGCGGCTAATGAATCTGCCTGGGGCACGTCGCGTTTTACACTGGAGGGCAATAACATCTTCGGGCAATGGTGCTATGAAGCGGGCTGCGGCATCGTGCCTGCTCAACGCCGCGATGGCGCTACCCATGAGGTCGAAAGCTTTGCCTCAGTGGAAAGCTCAGTTAGGGCATATTTCTTGAATATCAACAGCCATCCCTCCTATCGTTACCTGAGAGAGATTCGTGCAGAAATGCGTCAGTTTCATGAGAAACTCAACTCCATGGAATTGGCCTATGGCTTGGGCCGGTACTCTGAGCGTGGCGACAATTATGTCGATGAAGTGCAGAACATCATCATCCAGAACGATCTGCTTCGCCGCGACAGGGGTTAGACTGCCAGCTTAACTATCGGGTTTGATCCACTGCACTGAATACCAGTAGTAACGCCTCGATTGCGGGTCCGGGGCAGTACAGATGTAGCGCCAGCGTCGTCCTGAGTATTCCTGATCCGGTATCAATTTCACCAATCCGCTTTCCTTGTCCAGCCATGTCATGGGAATTGCCTGACTATTGGCGAAACAGCCAATTTGTTCAAGATTGTAATCGCCTGGTCCGAATTTCAGAGTGACCGAGGGATTTCTCACCTTGGTCACGGGTGAAGCGGGGCTCACCAGGGAGACGTTGAAGGCTTTGGTATCGAGTTTGGTGCGGGCCGAATCGAGATCTGCATAAATGCTGGCCAGTGGATAGCGGGGAAGCGCCAGGAAATCCGAATTGTATCCAACCGCCCCGGAGTTCTGCGCCAGGCCCACAAAATTCAGCTCACCAAGCAATGCTTTGATAGCCGGGTCGAATTCACCGTAAGGGTAGGCCAGATAGTGATGCGACTGACCGGTCTGGCTGGTGATAGTCTCCTCGGCGGTCAGAATTTCCACACGCTGTCTCTCCAGCCATCGCTGATCCGTTTCGCCTTCCTGTCTGGTCAGCATATAGGGATGCTCTATCATGTGATTGGCTATCACCACGCCCGCGTCGGACATTTCCCGAACCTGCTCCCAGCTCATGTAATTAGCCTGGCTGCGATTAATCGGGTCAGTACTCAGAAACAGGGTGAAGGGAAACCCAAAGGACTGTAGCATGGGAAAGGCTTCGTTGTAGATCGAATCGTAGCCATCGTCGAAGGTGATCGCAACAGCGCGATCGGGAACCGGCCTTCCGTTGCGCAGGGCTTCGATCAGCGTGTCGAGGCCGATCACATTAAAATCATTGTCGCGCAAGTATTCCAGATGTGCCCTGAAATCCGTTGGTGAAATGCTGGTGGACGGGGGGGTGTCGGTGGCGACATGGTGATAGAGCAGGATGACCCCATGCTCAGCCGCCATGGAGTGCCCGCTCAGGCACAACATCGTAAGCAAAACTATCAGGAATCCGCGCACCACCAAACTCTCTATAGCAATCGATAGCCCGAATGATAACCCAAAACCGCTGTGGGCGTGCTTACTGTAGTTTCTTAATCAATCGCTGCAAAGGTATAATGCGGCCCCTGAAAGACCGGCGTAAGCTGAAAACTAGCGGAGTATTAGGATGATTTATCAAGGTAAGGCGTTGAGTGTCGATGTACTGCCCTCAGGTATCGCCCACCTGGTCTTTGACCTGGAGGGATCTTCGGTCAATAAATTTAATCAGCAGACACTACAGGAGCTGCAGGCGGCGGTTTCCGCATTGCAAGCTGCTGAAATTAAAGGAGTAATATTCTCCAGTGCCAAGGCAGCCTTCATTGTCGGCGCCGATATAACAGAATTTACGGCGAAGTTTGGCGACTCCGAACAGCAGCTTCTCGATTGGCTCGTAGAAGCCAATGCCATTTTCAGCGATATCGAAGATCTTGACGTACCCACGGTATGCGTTATTAGCGGAGTAGCACTGGGTGGAGGTTGCGAAATGGCCCTGGCGACGGGCTATCGCGTGGCGAGTCAGCGAGCAGTGCTGGGATTTCCAGAAGTAAAACTTGGCATCTTGCCAGGTTTCGGCGGCACGGTCCGACTGCCCCGGTTGATCGGTGCCGACAATGCAAACCAATGGATAAGTAGCGGGTCTCACATTAAAGCACAACAGGCATTCGAAGAGGGCGCAGTGGATGCCATTGTGGAAGACGGAAAACTACTGGAAGCAGCCCAATCGCTCATCGAGCAATGCAATGGGGGAAAACTAAATTTCAAGCAACTGCGTGTTCAGAAAACCTCGCCACTTACCCTGCAACCCATTGAACTCAATGTGGCATTCGAGACGGCTAAGGGTCTGGTAGCAGCCAAGGCAGGCCCTCACTATCCTGCGCCAATAACGGCCGTACAGGTCATGCAGGATGCCGCTACACTGGACCGGGCCGGAGCGCTCGAGCTCGAGCACCAGGGCTTCATCAAACTGGCCAAATCTCCTGTAGCGGCCAACCTCGTGCAGATGTTTCTCAATGATCAATTCCTGGCCGGCAAGGCAAAAAAAATTACAGCCAATGCATCGAAGATCGAGCAGGCCGCCGTGCTGGGCGCCGGTATCATGGGTGGGGGGATCGCCTATCAGTCTGCTCTGAAAGGCACGCCTATCATCATGAAAGACATCGTTCAGGAAGGCATCGACCTCGGTATGGGTGAGGCAAGGAAACTGTTGAACAAGCAGATGGCCAGGGGCAGGTTGGATATCGATAGTATGCTTGGCGTGCTTTCGAGCATTGAGCCAACCCTGGTGTATGACGATATTGAAAAGGCCGACATCATCGTCGAGGCGGTTATTGAGAATACCGATATAAAGAAGAAGGTACTTTCGGAACTCGAAACCCTGGTACGCGAAGACACGATTATCGCTACCAATACCTCCACTATCTCTGTCGATGAGTTGGCTACGGCTCTTGAACGCCCGGAAAATTTTTGCGGCATGCACTTCTTCAATCCCGTACCCGTGATGCCGCTGGTGGAAGTGATTCGCGGTGCACAAAGCAGCGAGGCAACCATAGGCACCACAGTGGCTTATGCCAGGAAAATGGGTAAAACACCCATCGTGGTAAACAACTGCCCGGGATTTCTGGTAAACCGTATCCTGTTTCCTTATTTCGGCGCCTTTTCGCGGCTTATCCACGATGGAGCCGATTATCGACAGATCGATAAGGCGATGGAGCGTTTTGGGTGGCCGATGGGACCCGCCTATTTGCTGGACGTAGTGGGAATCGACACCGGCGTACATTGTCAGGATGTCATGGCAGATGGATTTGCCCGCATGAACCTGGACTTCGAGAGCGCCATCGACAAACTCTACGAGCAACAATGCTTCGGTCAAAAAACCGGCAGAGGTTTCTATCTCTATGAGCCTGACAAGCGTGGTAAACCGAAGAAACTCAACAACCCTGCCATGGACGCTGTCATCAAATCGGTACAGGCCGAACAAGGCGATTTCAGCGATGCCGAAATCGTTGAGCGGATGATGGTGGCAATGTGCCTCGAATCGGTACGCTGCCTGGAAGATGGCATCGTGGATTCGGCGATCGAAGTGGATATGGGGCTGATATTGGGTCTGGGTTTTCCCGCATTTCGAGGGGGCGCATTACGTTACCTGGATAGCCTGGGAATCAGTGCCTTCTGCGACATAGCAGATAAATACGGCGAGTTGGGTGGTATCTATAAACCTACTGAAACAATGAGAACAAAGGGCGCCGCAGGCGAGACCTACTACGGATAACGGCGGAGAACTAACGATGAGTTTACAGGCCAGAGATGCGGTAATTGTCGATGGAATAAGAACACCGATGGCACGCTCCAAGGGTGGGGCCTACCGAAATGTCAGGGCTGAGGAGCTCTCGGCAAGGCTGATGGATGCCTTGTTCGAGCGTAATCCTTCGGTGCAGCCGGCCGAGGTGGAAGATGTCATCTGGGGATGCGTCAACCAGACCCTGGAGCAGGGCTGGAACATCGCCCGCAACGCCGCACTCATGTCGGTACTGCCCCATACCACCTGTGGGCAGACCGTGAATCGTTTGTGCGGGTCATCGATGTCGGCATTACACACGGCAGCCACTGCCATACAGAGTGATAATGGCGATCAGTTCATCGTCGGTGGTGTCGAGCACATGGGTCATGTCGCCATGACCCACGGGCTGGTAGCCAATCCCAAGGCGTCCAAACATATCGCCAAAGCATCCTGGATGATGGGGGTGACCGCAGAAGTGCTGTCGAAGATGCATGACATCGGCCGCGAGGAGCAGGACCAGTTCGCGGTGCGTTCTCATAAGCTGGCGGACCAGGC
>DMJN01000236.1 GCA_003451715.1 Gammaproteobacteria bacterium
CACTGATCAGCACCGCATTATCCGGGCATTCATCGCAAATCTCCCGACTCAGGTCCAGAGTCCTGCCGGTCAGATTATTCGATTCCTGAGTAATCGGTGAGTACAGTCCACTCACAGCCTGACCACTGTGTACAGCCAGGCGAAATTTGACGGCAATGTGTTCACCTTCAATATCCGACAGATCTCCCACTAATTGCAGGAAAAGCTGAGCGGCACACATCGCGTAAAACGGCTGCTCTTCTTCTGGCTGCATCGCTCCGAAATTGATGATCATTTCGCCGTCGGCGCAGTAGTTTACGGTACCGTTGTAAAGCTGGCTGACTTTCCCGGCAAAGAAGTAGTACTTGTTGAGGAGCTTGACCATGCATTCCTCGCTCACCGTGGAGGCGAGGTATTGAAAATTACTCAACCTGATAACCAATAGTGTGGCGTCCTGTTTGCCGGGCAAATTCTTGAAGCTTTGTGTGTCGGCCGACGGCTGACGGGCTCCAAAGTTATTGAGAAAAGTGTTTTGTGCGAGAAATTCTGCAGTGGTATTGAATTGCCGGATTGCCGTGCCTATTTCATTCGAATTTTCTGGTTCGGGACAGGCTTCGATCTTTCCCTTACGAATATTGCTGAGAGAAAAAGCCAATAGATTAGCGGGAAAGCTCACCAGGTACTGGTAGTAAGTAGTAGTAAGTGATGCCGCAGCAATCAATAGCAGCAGTGTTGCGCCAATCACCAGCAGAAAGTTGTTAATCGCACCGGCTTCGATATAGCTCAGGTCTAATGTGACGCGAACAAAACCAGCAACCGAATTTGCCAGTGATATCGGTGCCAAGTATTCCGCTTCTATCGGACTCATCGGCAGGGGAATAAGGGGCGTAGATTCAGATTGAGTACCAGTTGCTACTGCAATTACATCGTTATCCACATTGAGGACGGCGACTTCTGCGATTGAAGAATCGCGTGTAATACCTGAGAGCACCACATTCATGCTGATCAGGTCGTTGGCCAGTACCAGTTCAGTCAACTGGGTTGCGGTTTGCCGGGCAAGAGCCTGGCCGAGGTCATCAGCCTGTTGCTGAAGTAAGTTGCGTGTATTGTAACTGCTGATCAGCCAGAAAACGCACATCGCCAGCAGCAGCAATAGACATACTGAGACAGAAAATTTTCTGGAGATCTGTTTGTTGGTGAACCCAGAGGCTTCAGAGAGCTCTGGAATGGGTTCGTTGTGTGGCTTGTCTTCGTGCAACGCGGCCTCTCTCTATGTACTGCTGCTGCTCAATGTGTAGTGCTGCTCTCTGTGTACTGACTGCGCGCCGCAGGCCAGGCTATCGATCGCCTCGATAGCCAAGAATAGCAGGAGTTGCCGGGCTAGTGCAGCGCTAGCGTGAAGTCTTTCAGGAATTTGAAATCCAGCGAACTGGCGGGCTTTCCAATGCGGTTTCCTTGCACAAAATTGAGCTGTGCCTGCCATAGTAGCGGCATAGTGGTCATCGATTCGACCTCACCGGCAACAACTTGAATGTTGTGCTGGTGGAGTTTGGCCACCATTTTCTTCAAGTCTGCCTGTTTTTGTCGGTTTTCGTTGAGCTTCTCGAGCAGTGACACATCGAGCTTCGCATACTGGGCACTTAGTAGTGACAGATAGCGAAACGGTTCAGTTGTGCAGCCAAAATGTTTGATGCTGAGACCGATTCGCAGCTGACTTAAGTGCTCACAGAAGTAATTCAAGTGATGTTGGGCGATAAGCACATCGATTTCACTAATCTGAAAAACCAATTGTTCCGCCAGCTTGCCACAGGGTTTCATGGTCTCTCTCAACCACCCCATAAACTGTGAGCTGACCAGGGAATTCAGAGTAAGATTGACGGTAAACCGCAGCGAGGCTGCCTGTTTTTGGGCTAGAGTAGAAAGAGTCTGGCTAATCACCCATCTGTCCACTGCCTCACCGAGCGCATTTCGTACTGCGGTCTCAAATAGCAACATGGCAGGTAAATCTCGCCCGCCGGGAACCCCGCAGCGTACTTCATAATGCTGCAGATCATCTTGGACCAGACTCAGAGTTGGTTGAAAAGAAAGCCTCAGGCTGTTCTCTTGCAGGCTTTGCCGTATCCGTTGTATCGCGAGCTTTGGTGTCATTGCTGGATTCGTAGTGACCGGTAATCCTGTGGCATGGGCTTGATGGAAATAGCTTAGCTGGTGTCGAGCGCGCGCGAACAACACCTCAGCAGATGGGATAGTGGGTTCCAGAACCGCCAAGCCGATAGCACACTTTAGCTCCAATTGAGGAGGAATGACGCTCGAAACTGCGGAATGCAGGGCCTGCTTGACCCGGTCAGTAATAGATCTGGCATTGATGCTGCACTCATTTAATAATAATGCGGCGAATTCATAATGATGACAGCGGCACAATGTCACCGTGTCTGGCAGCGACTTCTTCAACAAGCGGGCAATATCACCCAAAAGCAAATTAGCCTCTGATTTGCCTACCCAATGGCGAATTTCGTAGAAATTTTCCAGCTGTAGCAGTGCCAGTGTAGCTGCAATGGGTACACTGTGACTTTCCTGCAGGATCTGATCCAGTTTTTGCGTCAGGAAATCCTGATAGTACAGTCCGGTCAGAGGATCTCGACCAGTCGTTGCACATCCACTGTTCTCAATTACGAGCTGTGCTTTCGCGGTGGAGCGAGAATTGCTCGATTTGGCCATGACGACTCCCTGTCGATTATCCGTTTGCTTTTTGTGTCGGCTTAGCCCGGACTCCGGGATTACTTCTTTGTCTCTGTTCTTCCTGGCTTTCCTTATGCCAGGCGTTTTTAGGCAGCTGCCCCGGCTTGTTCTTGCATCAGCTCTAGTAGCAGGAAGCCCGGCGAACACTACTGCATCTCTGAATTGAGAGGGTAGCCGGTTTGCGCGTCTGTCGCGTAATGTCTGGTGCCTGCAAGCTTGTCTGTGAAGGCGCAGGTTTTGGGGAGCACTTTTACAGCAAAACAAGGACTAAGATCGGCTAAAATTCGAGATTTGTCGTTGATTTCGCTTATAAACACCGATTTAGTCAGTAACATGAGACCATTTGTCACTACCTGGCCTAAATCTTGGATTAATTCCAGGCTCAAGCCCTGCGTGTGATCGCAATGCAGTACCAGTTCGATTCGCAGGGCAGAGTTCCCCAGCAGCGTGGCGGCGCTGGCCAGAGAAAGGGGTTCATCGAGTTCCAGAAGTTGCACTAATTCCTTTGGATCTGTAATTAGATCGGATAATATCTGTTGCCATTTTTCAGGCAGGTCAGATCTAATGATCGCTTGAGTAGAATTAGTAATAGCAAGGGCCGCTTGTCTCATTAGCTTGCTTGGCAGAGAGCTTTTGTAGATTAGTAAGAGATAGAGCGGTGATCGGAAAACTGGCATTCATAGCAACAAAAACCAGATCAGACATTGGTCAGTTTAGAAGCGAGAGGGGAAAATGGCGAGTTACTCGACAAATGAATTCAAATCCGGCCTGAAGGTGCTGGTCGACAGAGAACCCTGTTCTATCCTGGAGAACGAAATGGTTAAACCTGGTAAGGGGCAGGCATTCAATCGCGTGAAATTCAGGAATCTCCTGAATGGCCGTGTCTGGGAGCGCACTTATAAATCGGGTGAATCCATCGAAGCGGCTGATGTGATGGAGACGGATATGGAGTACCTGTACGAGGACGGTGAGTTCTGGCATTTCATGAAGACCGATGACAGCTATGAACAAATTGCTGCCGATGCGAACGCCATCACTGAGGCAAAAAACTGGCTGAAGGAACAGGATGTTTATCAGGTGACTCTCTGGAACGATGCACCGATCTCGGTCAGTCCGCCTAACTTTGTCGAACTGGAAGTCACTGAGACCGACCCCGGCCTTAAAGGTGATACTGCACAGGGGGGCACCAAACCAGCTACGCTGAGCTCTGGCGCGGTCGTGAAGGTGCCACTGTTCGTCAACATTGGTGACGTATTGCGAGTCGACACACGTACTGGCGAATACCAGAACCGTGTTAACAAGTAGCGGTTACCACTGATTTCCCATGGTTGACTGGAAGCCGGGAGCCACACTCGAAACTTTGCGAATTCGTGCCGGCCTCCTGACTGAAATTCGGCAATTCTTCGCCGACCGCAAGGTTTTGGAAATTGAGACGCCTTTACTTGGCCGGTCTACGGCTACGGATGTCTATATCCAATCTCTAGAGGCAACACCCACCACGATTCCGGAACAGAAGTCATTCTATCTGCAGACCTCTCCCGAATTTTCCATGAAACGCTTGTTAGGAGCTGGCATGGGTCCGATATTTCAGATCTGCAAGGCATTCAGGCAAGCTGAGATCAGCAAACGCCATAACCCGGAATTCACGCTGTTGGAATGGTATCAACCCGGTTACTCAATGCTGGAGTTGATAGACGAAGTCGAACAACTCGTGATGCAGCTGCTGCACTGCGGGCCTATACCCCGACTCTCCTACCGGGAGCTGTTTCAACAGTTTCTCGGTATCAAT
The DNA here is from genome assembly GCA_003451715.1 of Gammaproteobacteria bacterium. Lineage (GTDB taxonomy): Bacteria > Pseudomonadota > Gammaproteobacteria > Pseudomonadales > Pseudohongiellaceae > UBA9145. The sequence continues at coordinate 4,508 of DMJN01000236.1, forward strand.
CCCCATAGCGTGATGGGCGATGAATTGCGCGCCATTGCGGAAAGCCACGTGGAGCTTGGTAGTAAAAACCTGTCAGATACCGACTACCTGCAATTATTGATGAGCCACTGCATAGAGCCACAGATGCCAGAGAACTGTTTCATCTATGACTACCCTGTTGCCCAGGCTGCCCTGGCACAGATCCAGGAAAATCAGCACGGCGAGCAGGTGGCCAGCCGGTTTGAACTCTATTGCCAGCACGTGGAGCTTGCCAATGGCTATTTTGAGTTAACTGACCATGAACAGCAGCGCATGCGATTCGAGGCAGACCTGCATGCTCGAGAAGAGTTGCAATTACCGACCTATCCACTGGACGAGAAACTGCTCGCCGCATTGGAGCATGGCTTGCCTGACTGCTCCGGTGTGGCACTGGGTATTGACCGTCTGGTGATGATCGCTTGCGGCGCAAGCAGCATCGACGCTGTATTGACTTTCTCCAGCGAGAGAATCTAAATCAAAGGGATCCTTTTGATTCCTCCATCACGCGTGATTTATAGAGCTCGCGCAGTTGTGTCGTGACAGGCCCGGGAATCCCAGTTCCGATAGTATGACCATCGATGGTGATTACTGCCTGGGTCATGGTTCCCGCACTGCTGATGAAAGCCTCATCGGCAGCCAATGCTTCTTCGACGGTAAATGCCCTCTCTTCCACTGAAATTCCTGCTGCTGCAGCGATCTCCAGCAGGGTGCGCCTGCGAATGCCAGGCAGAATGGAGGTGGATAGGGGCCGGGTAATGACCGTACCATCCTTCACAATATAAGCCGTGGATGAGACGCCTTCCGTTACCTTGCCATCTTCCACCATCCAGCCCTCATTGGCCCCCTGAGTCACTGCTTGCTGCTTGGCCAGCACCTGTCCCAGCAGATTGACCGTCTTGATGTCGCGTCGCTTCCAGCGGATGTCGGGTGTGGTGATAACCTCGATTCCGTTTTCTACCTGGGGATTGTCCAACAGGTCCATAACCATGGTAAAAGCCACCAGGCTGGGGGTTGTGTCGGCAGGAAATGGGAAATCCCGGTCGGCAACACCCCGGGTTACTTGTGAATACACCACGCCCTCTTGAAGCTGATTACGCTTCACCAGTTGTTCCATGACCTCCATGTAGGCTTGCTTGGAACAGGGCCAGTCAATTTTCAATTCAGCCAGGCTGCGATCGAGTCGCTCTAGAAAGTACTGCTTGTCCACCAGAGCGCCATTGATAACCGGTACGACTTCGTAAACACCATCACCAAATATGAATCCCCTGTCGAAGATCGATATAGTTGCCTGCTCTTCCGGAACAAAGCTTCCATTCACATAGACTGTCCTGCTCAAAATACTCTCCAAATCGAATCAAAGGGGTCAGAGACGTTTGATCTTAAGCTTATACGCTGATAGTGATAGCAATAGGGATCAAACGTCTCTGACCCCTTTGATTTTTCTAAATACTCTCAAATTGTGCTGAAAATGCTTCCAGTGCGCTCCCATGCAGGCGCTGCACGGTCCAACCGTCCATCGGGATGGCCCCTATGGAGCGATAGAATTGTAGTGAAGGTTCGTTCCAGTCCAGCACCGACCACTCTACCCGGGTGCAGTTTCTCTCGACGGCCAGCCTGGCAATATAGGCTAGCAGGCATTTTCCAAAACCCTTGCCACGCATCTTCGGCGTCACGTAGATATCTTCCAGATAAATGCCAGGGCGCCCCGTAAATGTTGAAAAATTATGAAAAAACAGGGCATAAGCAACCGGCTTTGCTTCAAACTCCCCGATGAGTACCTCGGCATAGGCTTGTTCACCAAACAAAGAATTTTGCAGCATCTCAGCGGTTGCGACTACTTCATGACTCAGCTTTTCGTACTCAGCCAACTCCTTGATGAAACTCAGAATCAAATCGCAGTCGTCACTTGACGCATCGCGAATCACGAAATCCTTGAGTGATGTCGAAATATTCATGGCTTACTCTCATGTTTAACGAATTACATAGAGGGCTGCCCCTGCCCCATTCAGCTTGTTGCCTGCCCACTATTCGCGGTATCTCTTCACTGCTATAATACGCGCCTTTTTTTGGGGCCATCGTTGATTTCTACCACTAGGAAATCGGGGAAGGAATTGAACTGGGCCCTGGATGCCATTTTGGGTATTGATCTAATTACTAACGTCTTCTGTCATTCAA
>DMJN01000015.1 GCA_003451715.1 Gammaproteobacteria bacterium
CACATTGGTTTTCGCAATGGCGACATGGAAATCATCGAGGCTGCGGTACAAAAAGCCCTCGCCGGTAACTAGTCGATGCGTGCCTGGGGGCTTCGTTACTTACTGATTTTTTCACTCATCCTGCTTGCAGGGTGTAGCCAGGTACGCCCCTGGGAACGCGGCTTCCTGGCACGGGAGGAGATGGCCTGGGAGGCCGATGTGCTGGAAGGAGCTCTCAATGATCATATCTTTTTCAGTAAGGAAGCCTCATCCGGGGGAGCCAGCGCCGCAGGCGGTGGCTGCGGTTGCAACTGAGCGCGACGCCCCGATAGATTTGGAACTGAGAGGCCATAGACTTGTTCCGAGGGTCCTTAAGTGAAAACCAGACGCTCTCGCAGCCTCATCACCCTCTCGACTACCGCATTGGCCTTACCGGGAATCGCCTCTGCAGACGCGCCTCCAACCCAGAGCACAGTCTCTTACAAGATCTCAAATTACAGCGAAGATGACCTGTCCCGCAGTGAAGCACCATTCGGAGACCTGGATCGCTACGATATAGATGTGCATCAGTTTCAACTGGTTTCTCCTATAGGTAGAAATTTCTCCCTGCATGTCGATGCCAATTATGAATCTCTGACTGGCGCATCACCCTGGTTTACCTCAGCCGGCGTGGATGGCAATCCGATCGTGAGTCTGAGCGGTGCCAGCGGGATTCGTGACAAACGTAGTGAACTGTCGTTGGGAACTCGCTGCTACCTGGTAAACGGAAGTATCGGGGCCAATATTGGTTATTCGGAGGAGGACGACTATCGCGCCACCTATATCGGAGCCTCCGGGGAGAGACATTTCAACCAGGAGTCCACCACGGTCTCCCTGAGTTTCAGTCATTCGATGGATGACATCTTTCCCACGGATGCGGCGCTATTCAATCGGGTCAGGAATGAAGATAAGCGTAGTACTTCGGCATTAGCTCTCACACTTTTGATATGGCCTGGTTTCAAAACATAGGACAATCCCTGCAACTCGTTCCGACGCTACGTTATTACAGTCAGTCCGCTGCCGACTTCTTTACCAACATCGATGACTTCGGGAAACCGGTTTCCGAATACCAGTCCAGCGATTATCGTTTATCGGCTTTCGGTGCCTTCAGCGGAGGCTTGAGTCTCATCGCTGACTTGGGAGCCTGGACTGCAACTCTGACCGCCGAACGCTACGTGGCAAATGAAAAATATGCTGCTTATACAGTTTCTCAACCCAGCACAGCATTGGTGCGGTACAATCGCATCTCGCTCGGCTTTGACTATTCCTTTTAATTTTTAAGCAGGCAGCCTCTGAACGGGTAGCATTATGAACCCAACCCTAAAACGCTTCTCATTCAATGCCATGGGAAGTTACTGTGAAATCCAGATTTACGATACATCCAGAGTTAACGCCAAACGCATTATCCGGCGACTCTCAGCTGAAGTGCGGCGCCTCGAACAGAAATACTCCAGGTTTCGTCGTGACAGCCTGCTAACCGCAATAAATTACTCGGCTGGTGAAAAGCTGGGAATTAAGATCGATACCGAAACGAAGTCCCTGTTCGATCATGCCCTTAGCTGTTTCGAGCAGAGCGAAGGCCTATTTGATATAACCGCAGGCGTATTAAACAGAATCTGGGATTTTGAGTCAGGCCATGTACCCGTGCAGTCGGAGATCAATCAACTATTACCCCATATAGGCTTCAGCAAATTGAGCTGGCGAAGATCCCGGCTCATCGTACCTGCCAAGATGGAAATCGATTTTGGCGGAATTGTTAAAGAGTATGCAGCCGACGCGGTAGCCAAGCTGGCTCGCCGCCTGGGCGTTGAGCATGGACTGGTAAATCTGGGTGGCGACTTCGCGGTGATCGGTGCCCAGCCCGACCAACAACCATGGACAGTGGGAGTAGCCGATCCGAAGCAGGCAGACATGCTCATGGCGAAGATCGATCTGATGGACGGAGGCCTGGCATCCAGCGGCGACTATGAGCGCTGCTTCATTCATGAAGGAAAGCGCTACAGCCATATCCTGAATCCCAAAACTGGCTGGCCCTGTAGCGGATTACGAGCAGTCAGCGTAGCAGGCAACCTGTGCACTGTGGCGGGCTCCATGGCGACTATCGCCATGTTGAAAGAGGAAGACTCTTGTCTGGCGTGGCTACAGGAGTCGGGCCTGCCCTTCGTTGCCATGACTTCCGATGGAGAGATTACCGGGGTTGGGCTCAAACAGGATGAAACCGAAACGGCCGTCTGAAGGGGCCCTCTGAACAAGTATATGACCGCTCTACCCTAAGGCAGCTGTAAGGCAGGCTCCTCAAGGGCAGCAAGCTGTTCTCTCAGCTCCAGAATATGCTCGGCCCAGTAGCGTTCTGTATTGAACCAGGGGAAACTCAGCGGGAATGCCGGATCTCCCCAGCGTCTTGCCAGCCAGGCGCTGTAATTCATCAGCCGTAGTGTGCGCAGAGTTTCCACCAGTTCCAATTCAATGGGCTTGAAGTCATGGAATTCGTTATACCCTTCGACTATTTCCAGTAGTTGCGCCTGACGCTGGTTGCGATCACCGGATAGCATCATCCACAGATCCTGGATCGCCGGTCCTGTCATCGTGTCATCAAAATCCACGAAGTGAGGCGTTTCCTCTTTCCATAATACATTGCCCGGATGACAGTCTCCATGAATACGCAAGCTTGTTAGCTCACCCAATGCCTGTGCCCGCTGCTCCATTACTCGGATCAAGTCCTGAGACAAGGATTCGTACGCGCTAATCAAGTCCGCTGGTATGAAACCGTTCTCCAGTAGAAAATGACGACTGTCAATTGCGAACCTTTCAATACTCAGTTCGGTTCGATGCAAAAAGTGACTCGTGGCCCCTACTGCATGAATTCGACCAACGAATCGGCCCATTACAAGAAGATTATCAAGATTGTCCAACTCGGGAGGCCTGCCAATAAGTTGAGGAAAAACCGCAAATTGAAAATCTTCGAATCTTAATAGCGTATTGCCATCATCGAATTGGAGAGGAGCAATAACGGGAATTTCGAGATCTTGCAGTTCCTGCGTGAAGACATGTTCCTCGAGAATTTGTTGGTTGCTCCAACGACCCGGTCGGTAAAACTTCACCACGATAGAAGGGCCATCGATTAATCCAAGCTGGTAGACCCGGTTCTCGTAGCTGTTCAGCGCAAAGATGCGTGCGTCTGCTTCATAGCCCATCTCCTCAACCGCAGCTAATACCTTGTCTGGGGTCAGCTTCGAATAGGGATGAACTTGATCCATCTGTGTGGGTTTTACAGGACCGGTGCCCGGCAAGCGTGGGGTTCCAGGCCGGTTCAGGAATCCTTGGTATCGGCTTTGGCGCCCACCAGCGATACAGGAAATGGGGTAATATTGTCGCCGCTGGAGATCTTGCTGACCCCACTTTTCTCGACTTCATCGATACGGATAATAGCCTGGATCGGAATAAAACTGCGTTTCACTCCATCGAACTCTGACTTCAGCTTTTCTTCGCTGGGATCCACGACGATCTGGGTTTTCTCATCGAATACGTAGTCTTCAATCTCGATAAATCCATACAGGTCGCTCTGGTAGACCTGTTTAACGAAAACCTCATAGACCTTACCCTTGTTGAGAAAGCTTATCTTGTATATTTCGTTTGAGTTTCCCATTAAAATCAGTCTCTTAGAGTAAAG
>DMJN01000040.1 GCA_003451715.1 Gammaproteobacteria bacterium
AATGTGCTGGATCGCTATGGCGGGCTGGACATCGAACGGGTTGGCCCGACTATCGACAGAGATCTGGCGCAGAAGATGTTTCGTCGTGGCAACACCTATAGCAATTTGCAACGCTATGAAGAGGCTATCGATGAGTACCGTAAGGCGATTAGCGCCGATCCCAACTATGTCGAGGCTATTCGTAACCTGGCCAACACCTATTATTTCCTCGAGCGTTACGACGAAGCAAAACCCTTACTGGCCCGCTTCATCGCATTGCAGACTGATGTCACGGCGAGTTTGATCGCCGCCGTGTCCACGCTGGCGGAACTGGAACGACAATCAGGCAACTTTGCTGTTTCCATCGAATACGATCTACGCGCTATCGAGTTGGATCCACTGAATGATTCCCAGATTCACATCATGGCGAACACCTATAACAACGCCGGTGATGCAGACAAGGCGTTGCAGATCTATCTTGCGGGAATCGATGTGATGCCAGGCAATGCCTTCTTCGATCGAAATCTGGGTAGAATTCTCGAACAGGAGGGTCGGCTGGATGAGGCGCTGCTGGCCTATGAATCTGCCGTTGCAAAAGACCCCGAGTCTGAATTCTATGCCAAGCTGGTGGACAATTTAAGCCGTCGCCTGCAACGCTAGAGCCAATCCTCGAGACGCCTCTGGCGTTCCTCTTCACTAAGCCGGGCGAGCTTGTCGACCTCATCAAAAAACTGCTGCAGATCGTCGCCTGACTGTCTCAACAAGTCATCAAAAAACGGCACCAGATCATTGTAGGAGCTTACCGTCGACAGCTGCGCATTGTTAAGGGAGCGAGAGAACCAGTTGTCGTAACCAGCATATCCATCCCAGCTCAGCTTGAGCTGCTCATAGTTATCCCGGAGTTGTTGCTGTACGCGAGCTTTGGCGACGCGCATCTCGCTTGCATCGGAGTCAGACTCATAGAGCGTATCGAGCCGCTCACGATGTCTGGCCACAAGATCGACAAACTGGCGCTGCCGATCGACGTCTGTTTGTGCCTGGGCAATGGTTTCCACCTGGTTTCTGTGCAGCAACCAGCGTTTCAAACCCTCTCTTTCGATGGTGGTAGCGAAGCTTTCATTAAAAGTAGTGTCACCTGGCACGTAGACTACCTGATGAGCTAATTCATGAAAGATCAATCCTGCCAGCTGATAATTTGCCCGGGTCAAGACCGTGCTCAACAGCGAATCGTCGAACCACCCAAGAGTAGAGTAGGCATCTATGCCACCGGTGTACACATCGAAACCATCGGCCGCCAATTCCGCCGCATACCGTTCTGCACCGGCTTCGCTGAAGTAACCACGATAGGACACGCAGCCTGCAATCGGATAACACCAATTTACAGGATCGGTTGAAAACTCCGGGGCGGCGAAGACATTCCATACCACGTGTTCCCGGTCAACATCGACATAGCTTGCGTAGTTTTCGCCCACCGGCAGCTTGAGTTCCGATAAAGCGTATTCACGAATCAGCAGCACCTCATTGAATTTGTCTCGCAGATCGGCTGGTAGTGATTGTTCCGACAAAAGCCGCTGGATATCTTCCCTGCCAAAGACGATAGCGAGTTGTCCACGTGCAGCCTGAGTGTAATAACCGACAGTCTCACAGGAGAGCAACAACGCAGAGACCAATATCAGCACTCCCAGCTTGATGAGATTTGCCCGTTGTGTCGGATTACCCCAAATCATCTTCGCCAGCCCCCTGAACAGTGACAAGCAGATTGCGCCCACCTCCACTGTTGCGGTGTTCACCCAGGTACAGACCCTGCCAGGTGCCCAGCAGCAGCCGACCATCCCTGATGGGAAGGCTGAGCTCACAACCCAGCAGGGCTGACTTCAGGTGAGCAGGCATATCGTCAGCGCCTTCGTAGCAGTGTTCATAGTATGGCGCATTTTCAGGAGCCAGTTGATCGAAATGAGATTCCATGTCACGGCGTACCGAGCTGTCGGCATTTTCATTAATGCTCAGGGAAGCCGATGTATGTTGCAGCAGCAGGTGCAACAGACCGACTTTGATAGCGGATATTTCCGGGAGTTGCTTAAGCACCTCATCGGTAATCAGATGAAAGCCACGCTTGCGCGGGGTGAGTTGAATCTGCTTCTGCAGCCACATGGAGAGATCGGCGCCTAGCGGGCCACCAACTCGACTTCGAACAGCTTGGCCCAGTGTTTACCAGTGACGAACAGGCGCTGGGTTTCCGCATCCCAGGCAATCCCATTCAGCACAGCTTCATTGCTGCCCAATTCAGTCAGGTCGGAAAGCCCGGTGAAATCGATGACCGATGTCACTTCGCCGCTTTTCGGATCAATTCGCACGATGAAGTTGGTTTGCCAGACATTGGCCCAGATTTCACCCTCGATAAACTCGAGCTCATTCAAATTGGGCAGCGGATTGCTGTTGTAGCTAACGTTGATTTTTCGGGTAGGTGCAAAAGTCTCGGGTTCGAGAAACTGTAGAACCGAAGTGCCATTACTCAGGATGAGTTCTGATCCATCGTAGGCCAGACCCCAACCTTCGGTTGGATTGTAGTGTGACCCCGCCGAGTCGAATGTGTCTTTTTCATACACAAACACCATGTTGGATTGCCAGGTCAGCTGGTAAATCTTGTCACCCACGATCTCGATGCCTTCACCAAAATAACGCCGATTCAGGCGCTTCTCCATTAGCACCTGACCATCCTCAAGGTTTATCTTGCTCAGCGAAGACAGGCCGTTCTTCCCGGTCCCTTCCCACAGATAACCCCCTCGATAGACCAATCCCTGGGTAAAGGATTCGATGTTGTGTGGGTAGGTATTCACAACGGCATAGGAGTACTCCTGCACCGCCTCCTGGGCGTACGCAGGGACCGCTGCGAGCGACAGACACGCAAGCAGGCAGGAGCCTGGCAGATTCATATCCAATCTTTTCATAGCTGTTATAGAATGCTTGCTTTTAGCACAAAAGTGAAGTGACCCATGGCTGACGATTGCCTGTTCTGTAAAATTATCGCAGGGGAACTCCCCTCTAACAAGGTCTATGAAGACGATGAGGTCTGTGCCTTTCATGACATAAACCCATTCGCCCCCGTACATGTGCTGGTAGTTCCCAAGAAACATATTACCGACATGCAGGCCGCCACAGAAGAAGATGCGGTATTGCTGGGTAATTTACTCCTGAAAGCAAATGAAGTAGCCGCACAACTGGGCCTGGCGGAAAGTGGATTTCGCTACGTGATCAATACCGGTCCGGACAGTCGCCGCACTATTTTTCACATCCATCTGCATATTCTTGGTGGCAGAAAGATGGAACTGACTATGGGGTAACCGGAATACGCTTATCGGGCAGCCATACTAGCAATCGATTCCCGGTTCGCATCGAATACGCCCAGTTCGGTTATTATCCCTGTTACTAACCGTGCCGGGGTTATATCGAATCCGAAATTGCTGACTGCCACATCCGCTGGAGCTACCCTCACCTGCTTTACCTGCCCATTCTCGTCCAAGCCACTGACATGACTAACCTCCGAGGCACTGCGTTCTTCGATCGGAATAGCCTCCTGACTCGAAGAAAAATCGATGCTGGAGACGGGAACAGCGACATAGAAAGGCACGCCGTTATCGCTGGCAGCCAGCGCCTTGAGATAGCTGCCAATCTTGTTACAGACATTGCCATCCAGGGTGGTACGGTCACTCCCCACCAGACACAGGTCTACATCACCCTGCTGCATCAAGTGTCCTCCGGCATTGTCCACCACCAGCGTATGGGGAATTCCCTGCTGACCCAGCTCCCAACAAGTCAGGGCAGCACCCTGGTTACGCGGCCTGGTCTCATCCACCCACACATGTACCGGCACTCCCGCAGCAACGCTTTTGTACACCACCGACAGTGCCGTGCCCCAATCGACTGTGGCCAGCGCCCCGGCATTGCAATGGGTAAGTACATTCAGGCTGTCTTGACTAGCTCGCCTGTTTTCCCATAGCTTCTGCAATATCCCAACACCGTGCTCACCGATGGCTTCACAGACGGCGATGTCCTCTTTCTCGATGAGCTGAGCCGTTTGCAGCGCCATCGCTGCACGCTGCTCAACGGGTAAGTCAAGCACCGCTTTTTCCGCCCGTTGTAATGCCCATTGTAGATTGACCGCGGTGGGGCGTGTCGACAACAAGTCTCCTATGGCAGTGTCGATTAGCTGCGGATCTTCCCGCAGTGCGAGATAGACACCGTAAGCAGCCGTTACCCCGATTAGTGGAGCGCCGCGCACCTGCATATTGGTAATCGCCTCACAGGCATCCTCAAGACAGTCCAGAGCGATGACTTCGAATTCGTGAGGAAGTCGGGTTTGATCGATGATGCGGACCGTATCAGTCGACCGTTCGTACCAGATACTCTGCGTTTGTTTGCCGTCAATAATCAACTAAATAACTCGCTCATTACCAGAATCTACGGGAACTTGTGCTCCGGTGGTCTTGGAGAAAGAAGTTCCAGCCAGCAACGCGATGGCTGTGGCGACATCGGCAGAGGAAACTTCCTGCTGTAGCACGTTGGCCGTCTTGTATTCATCGACACTCATATCGTAGTGTGCGGCACGCCGGGCAAGCACTTCATCGGTCCATAGTGCCGTGTCGTACACCGCGTTCGGATGCACCGTATTTACCCGAATACCACTCTCTCCGAGTTCCAGAGCGGCGACTCTCGCCATCTGAGTCAGCCCTGCCTTGGCGGCGGAATACGCGGCCGCTCCAGGGCCCGGCGCAGGCACATTCTTGGAGGCGACTATCACCACAGACGGATCGCATCCATTTCTCTGAAAGGGCAGGCAAGCTCGCATGACTTTCATGTGAGAACTCAGATTGAGTGCCATGGATCGATCCCAATTGTCGTCTGACATGGATTCGATAGCCTGGCTCTCGGTAAAGACTCCCGCATTGCTCACCAGCATGTCGATGCCACCAAAGCTGCTTACTCCCTGCAACAGGGCTGCCGCGATAGCCTCGCTATCGGTCACATCACAGTGCAGTGCCAGGACAGATGAGTCGCTGAAGGATGTCTCGAAGGCCGGTGCGATATCCAGGGCGATCACTACGGCACCCCGTGCGATAAATTCTTCCACACAAGCCCTGCCGATTCCCGATGCAGCGCCCGTAACCAGTGCCACCTTGCCTTCAAATTCTGCTCTTTCAACGCCGGATTTAAGTTTGGCCTGTTCCAGTTCCCAGTACTCCACGGCAAACAGATCCTGGCGCGGCAGGGCTGTCCAGCCGCCCAGTGCCTCGCCGTGTTGAATCGCCGCCAGGGTATGGCGGGTGATGTCCCGCACGATATCCAGGCGTTTACGATTGGCTGCCAGATACAGCACCCCACGATTCTTCCAGACAGCATAGCGCGGCATGTGATCCAGGCAGCTGTGTTGCGGCAGCGCGTGTACGGCAAAGTAGTCCTGGTAACTCTGTTTAAATTCCCGCATCCCCGCCAGCGGGAATTCACCAAGCACCGCGGCGAAAGCCTTGGCATGAATGGTATGGTCGGGAGTGAGTGGTCCCCGCGTCACCAGTTCTCCACAATTTGGCAAGCTGGCAAAGCCTGCCGCCGCATCGCAGCTATCCAGGCGCAGCAGAACCGGCCCCCCAAACAGCTTGCCGGCAGCCTGTCGCAGGGAGCTGAGTTGCAGAGCGTCCGCTTGATCGAGCCGGTAGTTGGCGCTGGCAGGTGGCGCAGCACTGGCTGCCCTGGACAGATAGTCTTCGGCCCGGGTTACCAGGTCAATCATATTGTCATAACTGATTTTGGCATCATCATCGAAGGTGAATAGTCCGTGGTGCAGCAGCACGATGCCTTTGATTGTCGACCAGTCCAGAGATTGAGTTGCCTCGGCGACCTGCCTGGCCAGTATAAAACCAGGCATGATGTAGGGCAGGATCAACACCTCATCGCCGTAGATTTCCCTTAATAGACGCTCACCATCTGGAGAATTGCTGATGGTCACCACCGCATCGGCGTGACTGTGGTCTACGTATTTATGGGGAATGAGCGCATGCAGTATGGCTTCCACGGAGGGTGTGGGGGCACTGGGATCGAGCAATGCCAGTCTCAACTGCCGCATCATTTCGCTGTCACTCAGACTCTGCAGCTGCCCGAGCTTTAGCAGGTAATCCATCCGAACCCCTGGAAATCCAGCTGCCTCTATGGTGCGCAGGTCCCAACCGGAGCCTTTCACAAACAGCACAGCCTGCGAGTCACCAAACACATTCTGCCGGGTCGCCTTAACCGACGTGTTACCACCGCCGTGCAGCACCAGGTCCGGATCCTGCCCCAGCAGATTGGAGGTATAGACCCGCAGGCCCAATTCAGAGCCGCTTGCAAAGAGTTCCGCTGCGGCCTGATCCCATCTATTTTGCATTGTTGTTTTGTTTCCTGGCCAGAAATAAAAAACGCACCACCTTCCGATGATGCGTTTCCAGTACTGCGTCAGTATGTACGGCTAGTTTGGTTCGACTATGGAGATATTCGCCGTACCAGCCTGGCGGGCAGCATCCATGATCATCACCAGGGTCGAAACATCAGATTCA
>DMJN01000321.1 GCA_003451715.1 Gammaproteobacteria bacterium
CCCAGCTTAATCGCCGTCTTGTTACGCATATTGTGCACGATCACATCCGCTGTTTTTGCCAGCTTGTAGAACAGTTGCTTACCTTCTTCGGTTTTCAGATTAAGCGTAATCGATCGCTTGTTGCGGTTGCTGTTCATATAGCCGGCGCCCATCTTTGCCGATCGTCCGGGTCGCACCGCACGAAACAGATCCCCATCGGGGCTCTCAATCTTGATGACTTCAGCACCGAAGTCACCCAGCATTTGAGTCGCATAGGGGCCGAGAACAATTGTGGATAAGTCCAAAACGCGGACACCGTTTAATATGGCATACATTTACACTTTCCTTTCTTTGGGCACTGGATTCAAGCTATAAAATCCGGTGTTCACCGTGGGTACTAACTCCTGAAAATTTCTTAAGCGATTAAACTATTGATGCTCTGTAGGTTGGATTTTTCAGCTAATTACTCAACTGGGTGGCATATTCCAGGAAAAAATCTATTGCTTTCGGATTTCGCATCGCCCCTAAGTTCGCCGCTAGCTCCACCTCCATGCCAAGCAGGATCTTTCGAATTGGAACTTCCATCTTCTTGCCACTTAAGGTGTAAGGCACTTCGTCGATAGTCAGCATATCATTGGGAATATGGCGCGGCGAAACATCGCGGCGCAGTCTGTCAGCTATCCGGGTCTTGAGATCTTCATTCAATACAACTCCTTCTTTTAAAACCAGGAACAGTGGCATGAATGAATCCCGCCCATGGAACTCCAGGTCGATAATCAGGCTGTCGAGTATTTCGTCGAATGATTCCACCACCCGATAGATCTCGCTGGTTCCCATGCGTACACCCTGGCGGTTGATGGTTGAGTCTGAGCGGCCGAATATCACACACCCACCACGATCGTTAAACTGTATCCAATCGCCATGGCGCCAGATACCCGGATACATACTGAAGTAACTTTCTGTATATAAAGCCATACCCTCGTCATTCCAAAAAAACAGTGGCATGGATGGCATGGGCTCGGTGATAACCAGTTCTCCCACCTCATTCCTTATCGGCTTACCTTTCTCATCGAAGGCCTGCACATTAGCACCGAGGGATGCACCCTGAATCTCACCCAGATAAATTGGCAATGTACGCGCACCACCAACAAAGGCAGTACAAAGGTCGGTGCCACCACTGAGGGATTCCAGTGCGAGATCTCTATTGATATTTTCGTAAATCCATCGAAATCCATCAGTGGACAAGGGTGATCCGGTGGAGCCAACTGCCCGAATAGCACTAAGATCATAGTCCTGGTTCGGGTGAATGCCGGCATTCAAGCAGGCACTGATAAATGCCGCAGAAGTGCCAAAATAGGTTATGCCTGCTTTTTCTGCCAGTTCGAATTGTGCATTGGCGTTCGGGTAGGTGGGGCTGCCGTTGTAAATGACGAGGGTCGCCTTCGCAAACAGTGCACCGACTAAATAATTCCACATCATCCATCCCGTGCTGGAATACCAGTAGAATCGATCATCGGGCTCTATATCGTTATGCAAGACCACTGCTTTACAATGTTCAAGAATGACACCGCCGTGGCCATGCACGATCGGTTTAGGCAGACCGGTGGTGCCGGAGGAGTAAACAATCCATAGGGGATGATCGAACGGCAGCTGTGCAAAAGCCAGCGCTGAATCATCCGCATCCCTCAACGCCTGTGACCACAGCACTGTATTTTTGAGATCAGTGGTTTCTTTGCTGATGTGGTCAATGAGTACTGTTTGCTCGACTGTGGGCAAGGCCTGCTGAATTTCAGCCAGGACTGGCCGGCGATCATGGGTCTTGCCTCTGAAGTCATAGCCATCTACGGCTAACAGCACCTTCGGCTCTATCTGACTAAATCGATCCAGCACACTGCTTTTCCCGAAATCTGGAGGGCAACTCGACCAGATGGCACCGATGCTGCTGACGGCCAACAAGGCAACAATGGCTTCGGGAATATTTGGCAGGTATGCCACGACACGGTCGCCTTCTTCTACACCCAGCTTCTTAAGTGTTGCGGCTAATCGTCGTGTCTGCTCTTCTATTTCAGCCCAGCTGATTTCCTGTAGCTCGGTGTTCTCTTCTTTATAGAGGAGCATGGGTTTGCTGTCATCGCGCCGGGCAAAGATATTTTCAGCATAGTTGAGACGAACACCGGGGAACCATTCGGCACCAGGCATCTTTCGTTCCCTTAGTACCACTGACCATTTCTTACTGTAAGAGAGCTCAAAGTAATCCCACAATGATTCCCAAAAATCTTCGATGTGATCAACCGACCAACGCCAGAGCTCATCGTAATCGCTAACTTCAATACCACGTGCAGTAAGCCAGGAGATATAGCGGGTAATATTGGCAGTGGCGATGGTTTCATCTGATGGAGCCCAGAGTGGAGCGATATCTTCGATTGATTGTTTCATGGTGGCGAATACTGCTTAAGATCCTGGGAAAAGCAGAAGGATAATAACCTAATTCCGGGGCTCTACTTAAATCGGCTTGCCTTTCTCCGGCCATGAAGGCGTGGACTTAAATTGAGATAGCTTTTATTCTTCCTGAAAACAACCATGCAGGGGAAAGCGAAATGAGCAATATCACTCGCCGAGGGTTTTTCCAACAAGCCGGCATGTTAACTGCAGGTGGACTTGCCCTCACTGGCAAGTTGCCAGGGATTGTTGAGAAGCCGGCGCTGGCCCAGCCCAAGCCTGACTGGCTGGACCTGACCGATGAACCGGCACTGGAGCCGGAGCTTCCAATCATCGATCCCCATCACCATCTGTGGGACCGCCCCGGCAATCGCTATATGCTCGAGGATCTGATTGACGATACCCGGACACACAATGTGCGCCAGACAGTGTTTGTCGAATGCTCGTCGATGTACCGAGCCGACGGGCCGGAGGAACTTAGGGTGGTTGGCGAGACTGAGTTTGTTCAGGGTGTCGCCGCCAAGAGTGCCAGCGGTGGATACGGAGAGATGCGTGTGGCGACGGGAATCGTCGGTTCCGCCAATCTGCGACTCGGTGATAGAGTGGCTGCGGTACTGGAAGCCCAGATAGCGGCCAGCCCGCAGCGTTTTCGTGGTATTCGCCATCGCGCGGCATGGGCCGACAGGACCGTGATCCCAAATCAGCGTGCCGATGCACCTCAACATATATTGCTGGATCCGGATTTCCGCAAGGGTTACGCCCACCTACGTACCTATGGACTGTCATTCGAAGGCTGGCTCTACCACACCCATATCGCCGACTTGACTGACCTCGCGAAAGCGTTCCCGGATACCACCATTATCTTCAACCATCTTGGTGGACCGATCGGGATAGGTTCTTATGCTGGACGACGCGACGAAGTGTTCGCTGCCTGGAAGCCGGCAGTGGCAGAGCTGGCGACATGCCCGAATGTCGTCGCTAAGGTCGGCGGCATCCAGATGGTGGTCAATGGCTACGGCTGGCACGAGCAGGACCGCCCGCCAAGCTCGGACGAGCTACTCGAGACTAATCGGGACTGGTACAACTACACTATCGATCAGTTTGGACCAGAGCGCTGCATGTTCGAGAGTAACTTCCCGGTCGACAAGCTGTCATGCTCGTACACGGTACTGTGGAATCAGTTCAAAAAGCTGACCAGGGGATTCTCTGCCGATGAGCGGGCAGCCATGTTTCATGACACGGCAATGCGTGTCTATCGGTTACCGCGGGTGTAACAGCGAGAAATTCACTGAAGCAAGCCAGGCTTCCCATGGCGGTAGTTCTGGTAGAGGAACATTCATAAGAGATCTACGCATTAGTGCCTAGTTCTCGGCCACGCCCTCCCGCGCAAACCGCTCCTCGGCCCGATGGCCGGAGAGGATAAACTGCATGCCGTAGTTACCTTCGTGACAGGCATACTCATAGATGGCATCCGGGCTGGCATCGAAGATAATCTCGCGTGTGTACGGCGCAGTGAAACTGCCCGGGTCGTTGGTGGTGAGCTGGTATTGCAGTTGTGATTCACCGGTGCGGGTCAGCCGTTCCACTGTCACCTTAGCGACTGTATCCGGCCCCGCGCCACTCTTTTCTGAGAAGTTCGAGGTTTCGATCACCAGCGTGTCGCCGTCCCAATAACCACGGGAATCGTCGTGCCACAGGGTAATGTCATCATCCAGTGCAGGCCGCTCCACCAGTGGAATAATGCGGGCGTCGTGTACCATTTCCTGCATGACAACCACATGATCCCGTGACTGTACGATCTGCCAGTAACTGTTGTAACCGGAGCTCAGAAACGGTGCGCCGAAACTGAGGCAACGTTCGCCGAGGGAACGATCGAGCCAGGAATCGGCTGGATGTTCTCGTCGGTACTCGGCCGCCTCTCTGCTCGTGGCGATGGCCTGCTCGGTGCGAGGTGGGTATTTGCCGTTGGGGGGATCGATGATCTGTGCGGTGCGGCGGTGCACAGAGCGTGCCGCCATCCATTGCTGATCGTAGCTACCCGTGGCAGCCTCACCTGGTCGGATTTCACCGGTAAACGCCGCTATCAGTATGTTGTTGCCGAACAGTGCGTCGCCCGGCTGATCGGCGAGTTCCACGACCCGCTGCTCGAGAAAAACCAGATCCTCGTCGGTGAGAAACTCCTTATCGCCAAATACTTCGTGTCGCTCCACCGGTGTGATGGTGTTGTTGGCCCATACGCCCTGTAAGTCCGGTTGGCCGTCGATGGTTGTGGACACCTGCCAGGGATCACCGGCCTGGGCAAAACCCTGGCCAGCAACTGACAGCATTGCAACCATAGTTAAGGCTGTACTCCAAAAATTCTGTGTGTTTTTCATGGCGCGACTCCTGCTATTCAATAGTGGGGAGCGATTGGGAAACTCTAAACCGATGGGTTAATTAGATCAAGCCAGAGGGCAAGGATAACGGCCCATACTTTTTAATACGCAGCGCGCTTCAGTGGCTGGATATTATTGAGTTCAGGATTGACCACTTCAGCATTCCCAATCTGTCCCATCATAGTATCGAGTGCCACGGTGACCTTTTCGGGGAATGGGCCGGGCGAGCCTCTTCCCCGGACAATCTACCATGATTAGGGTCCGCGGACGGCCTGAACTGGGATTCGTGGTACCCCCTATCAACTCGGTGATGCGGCAGCGACCGATGAGTTGGTCATTGAAGATCGTGTAGACAAAATCGCCGACTTTCAATTTCGATGGTTTGCCCGCCATGTGAAACTCAAACTCCGAGCGCGTACCATCATAAAGCACATCGATTCCAGCCTTACCGCGTGAGGCCGGGATGGTTTTCGTTATACCAAAGCTCATAGCATGATCTTCCCAATCGATGAATTCACGGTAAAGCCAGCGCCACCCACTCGGCCGGATCACCCAATCCACCTATGGCCACCACGATATACTGCTTGCCTTCATGCATGTAGGTCATGGGACCACCTGTGGTTCCAGCCGGCAGGTCCATCTCCCACAAGATCTCACCGGTGGCTTTGTCAAAGGCACGGAACATGCGTCCCCACATATTGGGTTGGGTACCGCCGAATACATTACTACCGTCACCGATAAAGAGTAGCGTCCTGGTTACCAGCGCTACCGGCCGACTGGCGATGCCCAGGGGCGGCAGCTCCAGATTGGCCAGTGTCGGATGATCGCTCAGGGAATCACCATTGGCTGCCTGCCACACATGCTCGCCGCGATTCATGTCGATTGCGGTGATCCGGCCCCAGGGAGGTTTTGTCAACGGTATCCCCTCCAGGTAGGGTGCCTCCCGATTGGGACTCCAATAGGCCATCTCGGTGTCTGCGTCGGTGGCCTCTTCGATGCGGTAGACCCGGGGGATGTCATGGGCAAATCCATAGTAATAACCGGTTTCCGGATCGAAGGCGCCGGTGTTCCAGTTCGCCGATCCCCAGGAGCCCGGTAAGGTCAGCGTGCCCTGAGTGCCACCCGCCTGGTTGCTCACCAGCGATGGTGGGGTAAAAATCGGGCCGGTTATAAAGTTGGCTGCGGTGGCCCTGGCGATCTGCCCGATTTCAGGGAAGTCGATAATATCTGCCGCGCTGATCCCCTGTGTGGCAATTGCAGCCGGCTTGGAAGGGAATGGTTGGGTTGGTGACAAGGTCTCGCCCGGTATCAGCGACTGCGGCACCGGTCGTTCTTCGATGGGCCAGACCGGTTCACCGCTGACGCGATCGAACACATACACCCAGCCAGTCTTATTGGCCTGCATCACTGCCTGGATGGTTCGCCCCTCCACGGTGATATCGCCCAGTACAGGAGGGCCGACGTTGTCGTACTCCCACACATCATGATGCACCATCTGGAAATGCCAGACCCTTTCGCCGCTGCTGACATCGATGGCAACCAGGCTGTTGGAAAACAGATTGTCGCCCGGTCTGTGACCCCCATAATAGGCGGCGGTGGGCGCGGTGAACGGTACATACACATAGCCGAGTTCTTCGTCAGCGCTCAAACAACACCAGGAGCCAAGGTCACCGGAATCACGCCAGGAATCATTGCCCCAGGTATCGGTGCCGAATTCACCTTCTTCAGGCACGGCATGGAAAGTCCACAGCAGTTCGCCTGTTCTCACGTCATAGCCACGCACATCTTCCGAAGCCACCCCCCGCCAATTCGTGCCAGCGTCACCTGCCCCGTCGATAGTGCCGGCTATGACAATCACCTCGTTCACCAGAATAGGGCCACCGGAAATAAAACTGTGCGACCTGGAAGATTCTGGAATCAGATTTACCCTGCCATCGTCTCCGAAATTGGAAGACACCTGACCCGTTTCCGCATCTAGGGAGTAGAGATAGCCTCCCCGAACCACTAGCAGTCTCGTCTCGAAAACATCGGTCCAGTATTCGAGCCCGCGGGTGCTTGGCCCGGACACCCCCTCAAGAGTTGCAGGCACAGCTTGCTGGACCCAAAGGGTTTCACCGGTTGATGGATTGAAAGCCTCTACCAGGCCAACCCCATTCGTCGCGTACAAAACTCCATCGATGAGCACAGGAGTGGAGCGAAGATTCCCGGACACCCGCAAGTCTGGATAAGCATTTGTGAGAGTGGAATCTACCGCGGGCCGGCGCCATGCAATCTGCAAGTCAGCAACGTTGTCGCCAGTGATCTGCTCGGCTGGCGAATAGCGATTGAAGGCTCTATCACCACCCCAATACGTCCAGCCCGGTTCAACTTCTGCAGCATGGGAACTGAAGCAGATCGTGATTACTAAAAGATAACAGCCCGCAGGGGCGTTCTTTCGAATGTTGTTCGGCATGGGCTAACTCCTGTGCAGGCAACTTTCATTAAACCAATTGAGTCGACGCTCAACAAGTCTCATTCCGACCGCGCTTGAAGGCGGATGGGGGTTTCCTGCTGGTTCGGGCTGTGCCTCTCTCAAGCAGGCGGGAGTCGAGCGAGAGGAAGACTGGCCTCTCTACTGTAATACTGTATATTTATACATGATTCACCTGCACCATACACAATTGCTTTCATTGCGACTAGTCTGGATCCTGTGAAAAGTTCAGAACAAGAGCGACGACGTCGACCGGTGCAGAGTCTGCCAGTAGTGCTTATCTTGATGGTAATACTTGGCATCTACGTTTGGCCTCTATTGGGCAATGCGCTTTGATTGATCCTGTAGCAAAAACTAACAATAGATCAGGAGTTCAACATGAAAATAGTTCCCCTGGTATTTTGGTGCAGCCTTTCATTTCTAGCAGCCTGTAGCTCTGCCCCCTTTAACGTGACCGGTGCTGACACCCCTCTGGTCGACTACCGATATTTTTTGACTGGGCTGTCAAATCCGATGCATGCCGCTGACAACGGATTTGGTGACACCCGGGCCGAAGAAATTCTGCAGCTTCGGGAAGAGATAATACTCGTAATGGGCACTGCCAGAACCTTCGATGATTTCGAAGAGGAGCAGTACTCTCAGTTTGTGCGTCTCAGCAGGGAGCTGTACAAAAAAATGTGCTCCGATCAGCGCTTCGTGAATGACCGCGCATCCTTGTACGAAATGCTGCTCAATCCGGATGTCGATTCCCGGCTGGCGAGCCTCTAGTGGAAAACACACCAACGAACTCTCTCTTGTAAGAGTAAATGCTGCCAAAGCGATACAGCGCGGCAGCATTTGCTCTTACTTCTTTTGCCAGCCCGACCGTCAGCACCGATTGATATTGTTGGTCAGATTCGCCTGGTAATTGGTGTATTCTGCTATCCAATACAGGCTTCTCCGCCGTTAGTATCCCAGTCGAGATCCACAGAGCCCTCGTAGTTACTGGCGTGTACAGCAGCAGTGGCAAAAAATTTGCACATATGGCGTGATTGTTGCTTTTCTAATGTCTTTGCTTGTGCTTATTTGGATAGAGATTAAATTGTCGGCATAAGAATCGAAGAGGTGTAAACAATGGCAGACATACTCAAAATCGACAAAAATTCTGTTGATTCGCAAGACAGTGAAAATATGGGGACCGCAGAGATGGAAAAACCATCCTCTACCGACAAATACTCGGATCGCCGCTACAGTAGCGAAGAGGTGGCAGACATAATCAGGCTGGGCCTGCAGGAGGAAATCAGTAAGGCAGCCAACACCATCGACCATGAAGAATTGATCGCGATAGGAAAAGAGGTCGGTGTCAATGATGAGCAGATCGATCGGGCCGTGCATCTGCTACAGGAAGAACAACAAACCCGGGATAAAGAGAAATTTCTCTGGTTAAGATTCAAGGCACATGTCGCGGTGTTTCTCGGCGTTAACTTGCTGTGTATAACCCTCAACCTGATTACTGGTATGACGGTGTTCTGGGCGGGCTATGTGCTGCTGGGAATGGGATTGTTTCTGTTGGGGCACTATGCTGGTTTGCGCTACGCGCCAGAGTTTGTAGAAATGGCCATGCATCGCACCAGGCTCTATGCACAGAGTAAATACCAGGCCATTGTCGAGGATGATGATAACGTAGGATTCACGATCGGCGATACTTCCGGCTTGATGCAAACGGAAGGACTGATGTTTATCGAAGAGGATGGCTTGGTCATCGAGCACCAAACAATCGATGGCATGCTGGGACTATTTAAGACCAGCATCAAGGAAACTGAAATTCCTCTTGCCGACATTACGAGAGTAAAGCTGGAACAGGGATTCTGGAGTTCCGAGCTGGTGTTGCATGGTCGCAGTCTGAGAACACTAAGACATCTACCCGGAAGATCTTCTGGGACAGTACGTCTGAAAATCAATAGACAATCGAATCGGGCCGCACAGAACTTGGTGAACGAGATCAACAAGCGTAAACAGCCCTAACAGGATGGCGACGAGAATTAGAGGATCCCTAGATTACAATTGAATGCTTCACAGTCATTTGAAGCACAGCCACTGCGCGTCGCCATTAGTACGCCAACGGAGATGCAGGAATATCTAATTCTGTACCGATTTTCCATTGTGTAAATGCCCAGTTGATGCTGAAATAGCGGCTAAGAACAAAAAATAAGTGCAGTCCCAGTGATATAGCCATTATCACCAGTGTTTGAGGAGACACTTCCATGCGCAAATATGCTTGCCCTAGCAGGGCTGTGAGCATCACACTGTTATGTCTGCTGCTGCCACTAAGCGCCGCAGCCCAGTCACTCGCCTCTCCGGGCATTCCGGAAGAGGTCACATTTACCGAGCATGTGGCGCCGATTCTTTATGAGAACTGTGTGAAATGCCACCGGCCCGGAGGCGTGGCACCGATGTCACTGACGACCTACGAGGAGGCCAGACCCTGGGCGCCGGTGATCAAATACAAGACCGGCCTGCGCGACAAGATAGGCACCATGCCCCCCTACTACTTGGAACGGGATATCGGTATCCAGCAGGTTAAGGATGACGAGCGCCTTAGCGAAGAACAGCTCCAGTTAATTGCCAGCTGGGCAGACAACGGTGCCTTGGAGGGTAATCCGGAGAACCTGCCTCCCTTGCCTGAATTCAGTATTTCCAATGAGTGGCGGCAGGGTGAGCCTGACCTGATAGTACCCCTGGAGGATGTGTTTGTGGGTGCTGGTGAAGCCGATTCCTGGGTATCGGGCACACCGGTGCTGTCCGGCTTGTTACAGGATCGCTACGTGAGTGCCGTGGATATGCGGGAAGGGATCCTCTGATACTGGTGGCACCATAATCGGCGGACTCTACATCTTTCATCACATGACCTGGCAGACGGGTGTAGTCACCGAAGAAGTTGGTGAAGTCGATGAGGTAGGCTGGCCGGTACACGAACTGGGTCGCAACCCGGACATTTTTGACCCCAAGGCAGGCCGACTGCTGGAGGCGGACGCCAGCGTCATTCCGCTGACTTATCACCTGCACTCAAATGGCCGGGACACCACCGGCCATATGGAACTGGGATTCTATTTTCATCCCGAGGACTATGAACCGGAACATCAGCGTGCCCGGTGGTCGCTCGGTGATGGCCTGAATATCAGTATCCAGGGAGATGTGCCGAAGCAGGAACTGCACTCCTATACCGTACTTCAGAAACACACCAAGATCAGTTCCTTCGAACCGCACCTGCACGCCCCGGGCGCACGCACCTGCCTGGAAGCCATCTGGGGCAACCAGATCGAGACGCTGGTCTGCGCCGGTTATGATCACAACTGGGTGAAGCAATACACCTTCGAGGATGACTATGCACCCTTGCTTCCCGAAGGCACCATCCTGCATATGATCGGATATATGGACAATGACCGCAGCAATCCCAATGTCATCGACCCGCGCAACTGGTCCGGTTCCGGCAACCGCTCCATTACCAATATGTTTCTGCATCTCGGGCAGTCTGTGGAGTTGACCGACGAGCAATTCGTTCAGGAGATGGCCGAGCGCCGCGAGCGGCTGGGCCTGACCCGCAACGATCATCTGATCGGCTGCCCCTTGTGTATGGCAGACATACCGCCGCTGGAACCCGAGGACGAGACAGCAGATGACTAACGATTTAGTGCGAAAGACCGTGACAGTCTTGTTGCGTATTGCGCTTGTTCTGGGCTGCACGAATGCTGTTGCCCAATCCCAATCTTCTTTCGAGTTCGGCATGGGTGTATCACCTGCATACGAAGGCTGGGTGGCCAATCCCGATGGCTCCTTTACCATGCTGTTCGGCTACATGAACGAGAACTGGAAAGAGGAACTGGATGTGCCGATCGGTCCGAACAATTCCTTCTCTCCCGGTGCTGCCGACCGCGGTCAACCCACGCACTTTCAACCGCGCCGCAACCGAAATGTGTTTGGCATAGTCGTTCCGGCAGATTTCGAAGGTGAACTGGAGTGGACTCTGGTTACCCGCGACGGTGTAACCCAGAAGGCCTATGGATCATTGCTGAAGGACTATGTGCTGGAACGCATCACCATCATGTCGGAGTCCGGCACTGTCGCCGGTGGATTCAATAACTCCGAGGATGTGCAAACCAATCAGCCTCCTGTGGTTACTTTACAAGGCGACGAGGCACGCACCGTGCGCGTCGGTGAACCATTGCAATTGGAAGTAGCCATAGAAGACGACGACAAACCAAATCCTCGCACTGGCTTCCGTCTGGCGGCCTTCTCTGAAGAGGACTCACCCCGGGAGCGACTGGAAAGAGCGCTAAGGCCTCCCATCAGGGGCACTGTCGACCGCGTCGTAGGCATGACCTATTCCTGGACTGTCTACCGTGGGACAGGAAAAGTGATATTTGACCCCTTACAGGTCAAGACCTGGGAAGATACTCGGGCTTTCCAGAATTCCCCGTGGTCACCCTATTGGGATCCACCGGCAATGTCGGAAGACGGTAAAGTAGAAACCGAAGTTAGTTTTCAGGAACCGGGCTATTACCAGTTGCGCGGCTTCGCCGATGACGGCGGGTTGATGGGCAGGGTGGATGTCACTGTCAGAGTAGTTGAATAACAGATACAGAAATTCACAATCCCTCGTTTAAGAAGAATGAAGTATTGAACAGGGAGTAAGAAACACCGCTATTGTTCAGAGGGAATTCACCCATACCTGGATTCTTTAGTTGTTAGAGGATGGCGTGAGTGTCACCTGTGTCTTCGGAAGAAACCCTAATAGAATTGGAGCGGGCGACGAGATTCGAACTCGCGACAACTAGCTTGGGAAGCTAGGACTCTACCATCTGAGTTACGCCCGCTTATTCTGATTTCAATAGAGTGCAATGATTTTGCAACAGAAAAGCTAGCAGTGGAAGTCAAAAACAAGAGTAATCCATCAAAAACAACACAGCGCTGAACGTCGTTCCATAATGGCTTGATGAAAATAAAAAAAGCCGGCTCTTACTAGTTAGGCGTAATCCAGATAGGCGATGACCAGACTCGTTCCTGCAAGGTGGTCGGCATGTCCGGGCGTGGTTCTACTCCCGCCCTGATGGCGTCCCAGGTTGACCAGCGACAACTGGGATTTTCCAGCGCTCTTACATAATAGAAGGCATGTTGGTCAGGATCGAACTCGGGATCTTGCCAGCTGGCTCTCAGTTCGGTGGCACCGAGGCCAGCGCTGATACTGCAGTCGGAAATATTCACTTCCGCACCGTTGTCCGGACAGCGCTGAGTCTGCGGATCCACCACACCGCCATCGGCGCAGGCCACATCGAAGACTTCTTCGATGGCCGCACCATTTTCAACCCAACCCTTGATTATCTGCACTCTTTGCAGCGGTGCACTGTTGGGATCCTTGGCTGCCCACACTATAAAAGAAGGATTCTGACCGTCATCACCGAGCAGGTCACTGCCCATGGGAACGCCATTTGCATAGGCCTCGCTGACCAGCTCGCCGTCATCGAGTGCCGGCAAATCGTAACCGGCAAAGAACCTGACCTTCATGCGGGGTCCGCTGGTGCCAAAGGTTTCCTTGCGGCGGAAGGCATCGTAAATCGACTCGCGAGTATTTTCCTCGGCCCACACACCAGCCAGGCCGGCCGCACCCCAGTAGTTGTAGTAGGTATCCTGATAGATCTCCCCATTCTCTCGCGGTGTATCCAGCGGCACGGCACCGCGTCGCTGACCGTCGCTATCCAACAGAGCCACTTTGCTCCAATGATCGTCTTCCGGTCCGGCCGCCGAGGAATTGTGGGAGTCACTGGAACCGATTAAGCCGAACTTGTAAGGATTAAATCCCTGGTTTGCCTCCATCTCCAGGCCGTTCAGGTAGGCTTCGCGCACATAGCTGCCCTGGGGTTGACTGGGCAGGCGAATGCCGATTCGAAAAGGCATGATTTCAAACTCAGCCCACTCGTCGTTCGGTGACAGGGCAGGGTGGGTGTCGGATGCGCCCTTTACCTGAGTAATTTCAACCAGTGGTTCGTTGCGCATGCGCTGGTTCGCATAGGAGCTGTCCAGTGGTCTGCCTGAGAAATCGGTTAGCTGAAACATCATGCCGTTAGAGCCGTTGGAATTATGGGGAATAGCCAGGCTCTCGATTCCCTGGGCACGATTCGTATCCATCCACTCCCACAGGTCTTCGGGATTAACAGAATCCAGTCTGGAAAAAGGCATGTCCGGAGCCTCAGCCCCACGAAAGATCACATTCCGATGCAGGTTTTCGTACTCGCTACCGGATGCGGTGTACTCGTAACCCACAAAAGCGGTGAAATTACCCGGGTCGTTATGACGATTGGCGGCTGCGACAATGTCATCCCAGGCCGTCTTGACCACTCTCCCATCCATGATTTCCATGCGTCGGTCGGAGCGGGCGAAGTCGCGGAACTTGGCGAACATGCTGCGTCGATAGGCGATGTCGTCACCGAGCGCATCCATACCCTCAGCCACCTCGTGCCGGGCCACGTCGGAATCGCCGATCGCCATCTCTCTCAACACACCCAGATAGTAGGCATGATCCGTTACCCCGTAAAAATCCAATGGTACGTCGAGTTGCATCTCGAAGCCCGCAGGATGGGTCAGCGCACCGCCCTTGGCAAACTGATAGGCATCATCGGGAGACGAGGTTGTGCCAAAGATGAACGCATCGTAGGAGTACATGGTGTGCACATGCAGATCGCCGAAATAGGCGTTTCGCTCGGTGCTGAAATCCGCAGCTGCAGGTGTCTCGCTTGCGGCTTCCGGTGCACTCGGTGCAGGGCTTACAGTGGTTTGCGATGGCGTATTATCGGAACAGGCATTGAGAAGTACGAGCAGTGGCAACAGGCGGCTTAGCAATTTCATTATAGTCTCGAATCTTCTTTCAAAAAATTAGAGGAGAAAGTAAACAATAGGTAGGGGTAAAGTAAACACTAGTTATTTCACCAGAGCAACCAGGGTCAGATCTTTCATTTTGCATCGCCAGCAAATGGATTTTTTCATCAGGTGAGAAAGTAAGACTTGTCTGCAAATTGATCCGATTCAAATACTGCCTCGATCGCCCCCATCCACAGGCAGAACTGCTCCGGTAGTGAAGCTTGACGCATCGCTGGCAAAGTATAGTGCGGCGCCGACGATTTCTTCCGGCCGACCGCCCCGCTTGAGTGCCATGCGCTGCTCGGCACGTTTTTTGAAGGTCTGCATATCCCAGGCTTTGCTGATGTCGGTGAGAAAGGGCCCGGCTTGGATACAGTTGACCCGCACGTTCGGACCAAACGCATTGGCGAAGCCTCGGGTCATCGAATTGAGTCCGGACTTGGCTGCCGCATAGGGAATGACGCCAGGACTCGGGCGTGTCGCGGCGATGCTGCTGATATTGATGATCGATCCTCCTCCGGCCTCAGCCATTCGGCTACCCACCAGCGCCATCAATCGAAAAGGACCTTTAAGATTCACATCAAGCACTTTGTCGTACAGCGCTTCGCTTACATCAACCAGCTCATCATACAGCGGCGACATGCCGGCATTGTTCACCAGAATATCCACCCTGCCAAAGCGCTGGTACGCGGCGTCGACCAATCCATCGAGTTCTTCCCAGTTACCAACATTTGCTGCATAGGCCAGAGCCTGGCGACCAGTACTCTGTTCGATCTCTTTGGCAAGAGTTTCGCAGGCTTCCAGTTTACGGCTGGAAACCACTACATGGGCCCCGCCTCGGCAAAGGACATTGCCATCTGCCGCCCCAGGCCACGACTGCCACCTGTAATAAGCGCGACTCTGTCGCTTAAATCGAATCGATCATGCATAAATGATCTGTTCCTAATCAGCAAACACCTTCGTGGAAGTATAGAGAAGCTCTCCTGGTGCTGCCGCACACGGGTCTCCCCCTTCGGTCTGGCAAGATAGATATCTGGCCTCATAATTCGAACTCGAAGTAAACGTCAGTTCCAGCGTAGCCGTTCCCGGCCCAACCACTAGATTCAATACCGCCATATCTTCAATCCTGGATCCCAGATAAGCATTCCATCCAAACGGATTAGTACTTAGTTCAATATAGAGTAAGCCATCTGCACCCTCATGAATTGAGTAGTACGAACTGAAATTATCTTGCCACACGCCTTCAATGGCTCCCACAGACGGGGTGAAGTTATCCGGTGTGATGGTGATGTTATAAACGTCGTTCGGAGTAGCCAAAGAGCCTCCCGGAGGGCGAACGCTTACCCAATGCCATCCATTGTCAATGTCGATATTGCGCGTTATCTGAAGATCAGCAGTGGGGCCAAGCACCTCTTGATAGACAAGGATTCCATCGGAAGCTCTCTGCACTAAAATCAACCATCGGTTTTCCGTTCCCATGACATTGGGTGAACCGAAAACGAGTTCCAGTGATTCCGCGCCACCAGACAGTACAAACTCAAAGTAATCGACGTCTTCATCATGACTTAACCTGCCTGACATGAATTCTCCTGCGATCAGCGTATCGGCGATCGACTGATCGTTGTTGGGTTCAGTTTCCGAGTCCGCTAGTACCGGAACGCTAAGCAGCGTAGCCAGTAAAATCAGCAGCGTTTTCATAGTATATCTCCTGCTTTTGTGCGGCTCGTTCACCGAATGCTTAGAACCGATTAATTTTCCAGGATAGTTTCCCATGAAGTCGCAGGCTGCACTACGCGAAATCACGGAATCTTCAATCCTTTAAAGACAAAGAGGGAATAAATGCAAAAAATTTCCTTCGCTGCCTGCTGATCCGGAAATTCGAGGAGTGAGGTAAACCGGTTCGCGACAACTGCGTTTATTAAGGTTATGGTGGAGAACAACTATTTCCGAACAGGTGCTACAAATGGCAGCAGCTAACACTTCTGACTTGTCGGAGCGGGCGGGCTACATAGCCGGTAATCACTTTGGGCTTGGCCTGAGGCCAGGAGAACTTCGCTATATCAACAGCGACCCTCGCGGCTGGCTGAAATCACAGTTAGATAATATCGAGAGCCTTCCTGAGTCACTGCAAGCGCTACCAGATTCCAGCTCTGCATTGATCGCCGATGGCAACTGGCGTCGGGAACGGCGAGATTTGATGCAACAGGGAGGTCAAGCGGCGGTGATGGAAGCGCAGCGAGATAAAAACCTCACCGACAACAAGATTTTCCAGCAACACACAAGCCTGCGACTGCAGGCCGCCGTCGACTCCAGACAAGCCTTCGCAGAACGATTGCTCCGTTTCTGGTCGAACCATTTTACTGTGGCCGTATCTGGCGGAACCAAGGCGGTATTGCGCCGCATTGCCTTGCCCTATGAGAATGAGGCGATCCGCAGCAAACTTGGTGGCGATTTCGAGTCCCTGCTGCTCTCGGTGGAACAGCACCCGGCAATGCTCATCTACCTGGACAATGACTTGTCTTTCGGGCCCAACTCCCCGGCAGGTCGGCGCCGCGAGCGTGGACTGAATGAGAACCTAGCGCGGGAGGTTTTAGAGCTGCACACGCTGGGAGTGGATGGTGGCTACACCCAGGCAGACGTCACCAGTCTGGCAAAGATGATTACCGGATGGACTGTCATGCGGCAGGAACTCGGTGGTCGAGGCAGAAATCCCGGTAAGCTGGGTGAATTTCGGTTCCTGGCCCCGGCGCACGAACCGGGTCAGCATTCCCTGCTGGGAAAAGACTACCGTGCCAATGGCGTGCGGCAGGGGGAGGCGGCGTTAGTCGATGTGGCGCACCATCCAGCTACCGCCCGGCACGTTGCCACCAGGTTGGTAAGCCATTTCGTGGCCGACACGCCACTGGTTTCTGCCATCGATAAGATCGCAACGGTGTTCATGGAAAGTGAAGGCAGCCTGCCAGCTCTACATGCCGCATTAGTAGACCTGGATGAAATCTGGCAAGGAGAGTATCGCAAGCTCAAGACTCCCGAGGAATTGATCATATCCACGGCGCGTGCCATGAACCTGAATACTCAGAACGTTGGCTCGACACAGGTCTTTAACGCCATGTCGAACACATTGAGGGTATTTAACCACCTGCCGTTTACGGCCACTTCGCCTGCCGGATGGCCCGACGAGGCTGAACATTGGGGCAGTCCCGATGCGCTCGTTAAGCGTATCGAATGGGTCAATCAAATTACCCAGAACTTCGGCAATCGGATCAATCCCGAACAACTCGCCGCAGAAATCCTGCCGGAAAATGAATCCCTCCAATTAGCGCTGCGCCGTGCCGAATCCCGCAGCCAGGGCCTGGCGCTATTACTGGCTAGCCCGGATTTTCAGTGGAGATAATGTATGGCTAAGCACAAGCAATCCAGTATAGATCACCAGCGGAGACGCCTGGTCTCATCTCTGGCAGTCACGCCGGCACTGGGCTTGTTTAGCAGCCTGCCCGGACTGAGTTTCGCTGCTGTCGATGGCGGGGAGCAACGCTTCGTGCTGGTCATCCTGCGCGGCGCCATGGATGGTCTGGCTGCTGTCGCTCCCTATGGCGACTCCGAACTTGCAGGACTGCGCGGCTCATTGCTTACAGCGGAGAGTGAACTGCTTAAGCTGGACAGTTTTTTCGGATTACATCCGGCGCTTGAAAACCTGCATGAGATGTATCAGTCATCCCAGGCAATAATCTGTCATGCGGTGGCCAGCCCCTATCGGGAGCGCTCCCATTTCGATGGACAGAATGTGCTGGAGATTGGTCTGGAGCAAGCCGACCAATCGGAATCCGGCTGGTTGAATCGCTGTGTACCCCTACTCGGAAAAGCCGGGGAAAACAATGGTTCCAGCCCGGCCATGGCGATCGGGCAGGCAGTGCCTGATGTGCTGCAGGGCGAGTCGGAAGTCGCCTCCTGGGCGCCAGCCATAATGCCGGAACCCAGCGTCAGCACCATGCAAAGACTGCAACAACTGTATGCCCAAGATGCCTTCCTGGGGGTTCGATTGGAACAGGCCCTGATGGCGAACCAGCTGGCAGGAAGAAACGAAATGATGGCCAACCGGCGCCAGGGCCAGAGCTTCGGCGTGCTGGTGGACGCGGCGGCTGCTTTTCTTGCAGATGCCTCAGGACCCTCTATCGCCGTGCTGGAGAGTAACGGCTGGGATACCCATGCCAATCAGGGCGCCAGCCAGGGTCAGCTGGTAGGCAAGTTCCGCGAACTGGACCGGGGGCTGGCGCGCTTGAAAAGCGGATTGGAAGAGACCTGGAACAACACGGCCGTTCTGGTTGTCACCGAGTTCGGTCGCACTGTGGCAGTCAACGGGACACAAGGCACCGACCACGGTACCGCAGGAGTGGCCTTGTTGCTGGGTGGCAGCGTGAAGGGTGGTAGCATCCATGGCCAGTGGCCCGGACTAGCCAGCGCTAATCTCTACCAGGGCCGTGATCTGGCACCCACTACCGACATGCGATCCCTGTTCAAGACCGTGCTGCGTGATCATCTGCAATTACCGCAAGCCAATATAGAGTCCGAGTTGTTTCCTGACAGCGCTGACGCAGCCTTTATAGCCAATCTGGTTTAGCTTTCAAGCTGTGGGTTGGGACAGAGCTGCCTTAGTAAGCCGACCCAGCTCCGCTCATTTATTGATCACTCTTGCTTACAGTAATTTCGCTCCAACAAGATAAACCCTGTCCTGACTAATTTCCCGGAAAAAGTTTCTGTTCTTGCATTGATGGAATGAATTGTGAAATCAAATAGAATTGGAGCAAGGGGTATTGATCTTGGAATAGCCGTACAGAAGAAGATCAGTCAGTCGGAGCTTCGATCATGAGGGAACAGCTTCCGTGAGTATCCCACTGGAAGGAGCAGAATATGAAATCCTCATCGGACCCGGCGGCGGACATGGCTTCAACGTCGACGACTACCGAACTGGCCTGGGACCGCACCAACCCCTTCGTCATTGACGTGGCTGTCACACCGGAGAACGTCGACGGCTACGGTCACGTCTCTACCCATAACTACGTACAATGGATGATCGATTGTGCCTTTGACCATTCCACGGCCGTGGGGCTACCGGAGTCTCGATGCAAGGACATGGCCAGAGGCATGGCGGCGGTACGCTTCGATGTCGAGCTGCTGGGCTCCGCCTATGCAGCGGACCGGCTGAAGGTTGCCACATGGATAATAAATCCGGATGGCAAACTACGACTGAGCCGTCAATTTCAGATCATCAACGTCGTGAACGGTAAGACCCTGGCGCGGGCTGTCTTCGATTTCGTTTGCACTAACCTGGATACCGGCAGACCGGTACGATTGCCTGCTGTCTTTGTGGAGCGCTATTGCGTCGAGAGTGAGGCACTTTAATTGTAATGGACGGATATAGAATATGTTTAAGCAAAGTAGTTCGCATGTGCCTGGCAGCTGTACCGGCACGGGGAGATTCAGTATGTATGAAAAACGATTTTCTGCTGTAGCGATCCCTTTGCTCATGGCATCACTGGCTGTGATGTTGCTGCTACCTGCATCACTGGTCGTTGGCCAGGTTTCCGAAGAGCTACCCTGGTTCGGTGTGGTCGCCTCGCCTGGATTTGATCCTTCAGTGCCTCCTGTCATTTTAGGCTCGGACTATGGTCCGCGTCCGGCTATCGTCCCAAGCGGTGAGGAGCGGTTCACCTCATTGGAAGGGGCAACTATTCTCCAGGATCTTGAGTCCATTGTCGGTTTCTCAACAGCCAGCCGGGAAACACAAGAAATCGGTTCGGGGCAACTCTGGGGTCGTATCAGTGGGCTGCCATCGGGAGAGCGCAGCATGGATTGGGCGGAGCGTCGTCTGCGCGAGGTCGGCGTGCCCAGTGTGCAGCGACAGTGGTTCGATCAGACACCGGGTGCCTCCCTTTGGCTACCCCTGTCATGGGAAGTTCGCTTACACGGTGCTGAGGCCTTCGGTGCTGGCAGTCGCGATGTAATTCTGGAATCCGCCATGCCCACCGGGGGAACCGTATTACCGCCCGAGGGTTTGACGGCTCCGCTGGTTTTCGTTGGTACCGCGCGTCCGGCAGAGCTCGAATACATCGATGTCCGCGGCAAGATAGCAGTGCAGCATATTACACCCAAGGGCCACCTTTTCCTGGAACGTAGACCGGCTCGCGCTAAGGTGCAGGAACTGTTCCGGCGCGGTGCAGTCGCCGTGTTTAATATCGTCGATCAGGCCGGCAACATGCGCATGCGTGATATCAGCAACTGCGGGGGACCCTGCTTCAATCTCGGTGGTGAAGACGGGCGCTTCCTGGAAGGTGTCATGGATGCAGCCGCCGACAGTGGCGTGTCGAATCAATTGCGCGGGACTCTCAATCTGCAGGCGGAGGAGCGCAGCGGTCTGCGCGCCTCTAATATAGTCGGCATAGTGCCGGGCAGGAGCGAGGAGAACATCATCATCAATGCGCACATCGACGGCTGGTTCGATGGTGCCAATGACAATGCCGATGGTTTCGCAGTCATGCTGGCCCTGGCAGCGCATTTCTCGAAGCCGCAGAACCTGCCGGACAAGACACTGCTATTCGTGGCCAGTGCCGGGCATCACACCAGGGGCCTTAACGGGCCGGACCAGCTCGTGGCACAGAATCCTGAGTTAATGTCGCGCAATATGTTCGCCATTAACCTGGAACACGTGGCCGCCCGGCAGATCAACCCCGCGCGAACAGACAGCAATGGGCTGAGGGACATCATTACCGATTCCGGTGAGGGATTTCTAATGAATGGCCTGAGCCAACGATCGGCCCGGCTTGAAGCGATCATCCGTGCAGGTGGCCAGCGCTATGGACTCAATTTCGTCTCCGCCGCCAGCACCTACGGCGCGGGCGATAACCCGGACGTCGACGCTCCGCTGTTGCAACTCATCCAGGGCAACCCCTTCTATCACACCACAGGAGACATGCTGGAGACGATCTCAACGGCAGGACTGGAGCGGGTCGCACGATTCGTGGCGTATTTCGTGAAGGAACTGGACTGAATAACAGAGTCTGGATACTAACTAGATCTATCCCTATATGGCGATTTTTGTTAGCCTTCGCCGATCAACTTTTCCTGGCAGCGCTCCTGCTGCGTTTGCCAGGCTCTATACACAAAAAACACACAAAATCTGGGCGGACGCATCACTTCACATTGGGGTGGCGTTGCACCGTAAAGTTGGTATGGATTTAGTTAATTGAATTAGTCCCAGGCTGCTCACATGCAGGCAGTCATGCTTAAGGAGGTCGAATGAAAGTATTGCTTTCTACGCTCGTCAGTCTGTCTCTGGCGTGCTTCAGTTTGTTGGCAGCCAGTGCTGTGCAGGCACAGGGTACACCCCTGGCCGTCGAGCTATTGCCATTGGGCAAAGACATTGCCATTACCGCAGGACAGACGGTAACACCGGCCTATGAAGGTTGGTATGAAAATGAGGACGGCACGATTGCACTCTCATTTGGTTACTACAATCGTAACACTGAAGAAGTTCTTGATATTCCCGTCGGCCCGAGCAATCGGATTCTCGGCGTACCAGGAGGCGAATCCGATCAGGGACAGCCCACCCATTTCGATACCGGTCGTCACTGGGGTGTATTCACAGTAAATGTCCCTGCCGGCACGAGCTCAGAAGTTGCCTGGCATCTGGAGAATCAGGGTAAAACCTTTCAGATCCCTGCCAACCTGAGCAATGATTATGTGATCGATGCGATTGTCGGCGATGCCAGTGGTAACTTCCCGCCGCAAATTCGGTTTCAGGAAGGCAGGCAGATCGGCCATGGACCTGGCGGCATTACGGCGGGTCCCGTGCAGGCCGAAGTAGGTGAGCCTTTGTCTGTTGATGTATGGGTTACCGATGATGGCAAGGTCAGTGGCATTGCCGCCATGTTCATCGCAACTAGTGGTATGACTCCACCGGTTGACCTGGTCTGGTTCAAGCATCAAGGCCCGGGCGAGGTTGCATTCAGCGAGCCCGCCACAAAGATAGCTGCAGCCGGCGGCACGGCGAACACCGAAGTTAGCTTTAGCGAGGCAGGAGATTATGTGTTGCGAGCCAGGCTGACCGATATTTCTGGACCGGCAGTGGCTGGTCATTCGCAGTGCTGTTGGACCAATAGTTTTCTTAAAGTAAGTGTGAGCAATTAGACGCTTGAGAATGAATTAAACGCTTGAGAACGAAAAATCAGGAGACGCTAAGCTCTCCAGGAGGTTAGGACTAATGAATGCAAGAATGCTAAGGATGTTGATGGCGGTTGCAATGCTGGCAATTCCCCTTTTGTCATCGGCGCAGCAAGACTCTGGCCAGGAACAGCGTGCGGTAAGCTGGGCTGGAGAGGTAGCATCCATCTTTCAGGATAAGTGTCAGGATTGTCATAGGCCGAATTCTATCGCGCCGATGTCGTTACTGACCTATGACCAGGCTAAAACTTTTGCACCAATAATCAAGTATCGGGTAGAAAATCGGGTAATGCCACCCTGGCATATCAATCCTGATGTGGGTGTGCAGGAATTCACTAATGATCGGGGGCTTACCGAAGAAGAGAGGCAGACTATCATCGCCTGGGTCGACGGGGGTGCGCCAGAGGGTGACGCAAGTCAGGCACCTGCGGCGCGAGAATTTGACGATGCTTTAGTCTGGCGTCTTGAGAAAGAGATGGGTTCAGCACCTGATCTGGTGGTTGAATCCGAGCCTTACGACCTGGCGGCCGTAACCCAGGATAAATGGTTTCGTCCGACCACAGCAACGGGATTGACCGAAGAGAAATGGGTCAAAGCCATCGAGATTCGACCTAAGAACGCGGAAAGCCGCAGTGTGGTCCACCATTCATTGGCATTTCTGGTACAACAGGAAGATGGCAAGGCCGGGCTACCGGACGACGTTGATATTCCATTCGGACCAAGCCTTTTTATGGAATGGGCAGTCGGCAAGGCGGGTCAAATATTCCGTCCCGACACCGGTAAACTGATGATGCCCGGTTCGCAAATCACCTGGGAGATGCACTTGCATGCAAGTGGTGTGCGTGTGCCGAATGCTCAGGTCGAGCTGGCGGTGTGGTTTCATGATGAGCCTCCAGAGCACCGCACCATCCTGAGTATGTTGGATGCCCAGGGACCCAGCAGCCTGGATATTCCGCCGGGCGAAATAGCCGTCACCCAGGGTAACTTTGTGTTGTCCGCCCCTGCCAGACTGGAGAATTTCCAGCCCCATATGCACATGCGTGGTAAAGCCATGTCGATGGAGGCCATTTATCCCAACGGCAACCGGGAAGTACTGGCTTTCGTGGATAACTTTCAGTGGAACTGGCAGATCAACTATGTGTTTGATCAGGATGCCGCACCACTGGTTCCGAAGGGAACCATGATCGTGACTACCGCGTGGCATGACAACACGGAGAACAATCCCTCCAACCCGGATCCGAATCAGTGGGTTGGTTGGGGAGACCGTACGGTGGACGAGATGGCCCATAACTGGGTTGATGTCACCTATCTCGGACAAGAGGAATACGAACGAATGGTAGCCGAGCGCAGCGCCAGATAAAGAGTTAGAAAGGATCAGGGATAATGATCGAGCATTTAGGGACTCTGTTATGATAGATTGTCAGATCAAGAGTCCCTGACCCCTTGAATCCAGGCACCGCTATGAAAACCACAAAGCAACTGAATTTAGCACTTCCAGCCGTTTTTGTTTCGGCTGTATTAATTTGCGTCCAAACCAGTAATTCAGCAGCGGCAGATACAGCGCTCCTGAATAGCCTGACTGCAGCGGAAATCGCTGATGGTTGGAAACTCCTATTCGACGGTAAAACAACCGTAGGTTGGAGAGGCTATAGAAGAGAGACTGTTCCTGGGAGCTGGCAAATCCTTGATGGCAGTCTATTTATGGATAGCTCGGCTCGTAGCGCATCAGGCACTCGCGACCGAGGCGATATTCTCTATGACCAGCAATTCGAGAATTTTCACCTGAAACTGGAATGGAAAATCTCCGAGGGTGGCAACTCCGGTATTTTTTACCTGGGCCAGGAACCTGAAGAACAGGACGTGATCTACAAGACTGCTCCGGAGGTGCAGGTGCTCGACAACGACAGGCACCCGGATGCTCGTGCCGGCATCGATGGCAACAGAACGGCAGGATCCTTGTATGATCTGATACCTGCCAGACCACAAAATGTGAATCCTGTTGGTGAATGGAATACGGCTGAAGTCATCGTAAACAATGGCAGTGTCCAGCATTACCAGAATGGTGAAGTCATCGTTGAATTCCAGCTTGGGACGAAAGCCTGGCATGATCTGGTTGCCGGGAGTAAGTTTCCATCCTTGAACGCAGATTGGGCCGATGTTGCCCGGCGTGGCTATATTGCCTTACAGGATCATGGCGACGATGTCTGGTATCGGAATATCAAGATAAAGGAACTGTAAGAAGCCAGGCAAACTAATACCCGTAGCCCGGATGCCTTTCCCCAAATCCCTGCTGCCCGGCATCTTCAATATCTCTGCAGTCGCAGTTACAGCTCTCAATCCACGGTGTAAAGTACAAACGTCCAGGGTTGCCATTTACGCTCTGTATCGTTCAACATGTAGTGAATACGCTGCAGGGGCGAGTTAGGAAGAAACCATGACTAAGACATGGCGCATTGCCGGAATCGATTTCGAACACTTTCACATGGGGGATAACCTGCGCATGGCCTTCGAACACCCAAACGTGGAAATCGTTGGGATATGTGACGAGGCAGTGGAGAAGATGCAGCAAAGCATCGAAAATTTTGGCATCTCACCCGATGCCGTATTCACCGATTACCGTGCCTGCATCGAAGCCACCAGGCCCGATATCGTGCTGCTATGCCCGGCGACAGGACGGCATGCCGAGGCAGTCGAGCAGATTGCGCCTTTCGGAACTCACATCATCATGGAAAAACCATTCGCCTCGAGCCTGATTGAGGCAGACCGCATGATCGCCGCCATGGGCGAAGATCAGCGTCTCGCCATCAATTGGCCGCTGGCCTGGTATCCGCCTCACCTCACCGCAAAGCGACTTATTGACGAAGGGCAGATCGGGGAGGTGCTCGAGGTACACTTTTATGACGGCAATCGCGGGCCGCTCTGGCACCTTGCCGACAAGGTCGAAACCACTGCCGAAGAGGTGGAAGCTGGCAAGCCAAACAGTTGGTTTTACAAGGCTGCCCTCGGCGGCGGATCCTTACTGGACTATCTGGGCTACGGAACCACCCTGGGAACCTGGTACCAGGGCGGAAGAGCACCACTGGAAGTCACATCGATGATCCATGTGCCGGAGGGGCTGGAAGTCGACGAGCACAGCATAACCGTCGCGCGCTATGCCCATGGCCTGTCGAAATTCGAAACACGCTGGGGTACATTTACCGATCCGTGGACGCACCAGCCACAGCCTAAATGTGGATTCGTGATCGTAGGTACGGCCGGGACCATCTCCAATTACGACTGGGAATCTACCATTCGGCTACAGTCACGTGAGTACTCAGAAGGCACTGATATGGCAGTTGATTCGATTGATGCGCCGTTCCAGAATCCGATCCAATACCTGTTGCATTGCCTGGAGAAGGAGTTGCCAATCGAAGGTCCACTGGCACCCGATATCTGTCGCGTGGGACAGCAGATAGTCGATACTGCTTTTCAGAGTGCACAGGAAGGTCGCAGTCTTCCGCTGATCGGGGCGTGAGTCAGGCTACCAGTAAAATAATTGCCGCCAGTCGGCTATATAAGTTAGAGTGGCCTGGGAGCAAGAAACAAGAAACAAGAAATTGAATTGGCCTTGCTTCGAAATCAATCCCAGGAAATTTTTTAGGCCCTATTGAGGGTTATCTCAATGAGATTTATCAGGCTCGCAGCTAGCATCACATTCTTACTATGGTGCATAGCAGGCAATACCCAGGACACAGATCCTGAAATAGTCATTGCAAACCCTAATGCCACATTCATCGCTCAACAGAGAGCCTTGCC
>DMJN01000332.1 GCA_003451715.1 Gammaproteobacteria bacterium
CAGTGATTCAAATAGAACTACTATCCCCACGTAGACCAGCAATACAATCGCAACAATCTTCGCAATCTTCGCCGCTTTCATATTCGACTCCTCCCTTCCACTACCGTTGATCCTTACAATCAGCTTAGCGCCTTAATATCATGAACCATCGACCAATGTTAAGCACATTCGCAAGCGCCGCTGAAAAATAGGTAAGTGCCGCCGCTTTGAGAATTCTGCGAATGGCTGGGAACTGGTTCTGTTCGACATACTCGCCATCTGCCAGAATCGGTAATGCTTTGTTGAAACTGGCATCCCATTCTTCCGGTAATATGATCAGGTAGGCAAAGGCGCCGGCTAACTGCAATAACAGGCTCAATCCAATTACCATGCCTACCGCAAAGGGCGATCGTAGCACGAGGCCAATGATGGGAAATGAAAGCATGATGGCAATACCAGTCTGGTTGAGCATTTGAGCACGAGGAAGGTAGCGACTTCTTAACTCAAAGATCTTTTCCCTGCGATGAAACTGGATGGCATGGCCTACTTCATGGGCCGCTACAGCCACAGCCGTCAGCGATTTGCCATTGAAATTAGCCGGGCTCAGGCGCACCGCCTTATCTTTAGGATCGAAATGATCTCTAAACGGCTGGCCTTCCTCCACCTTGATACCATCCAGTTGAAAGCGGTCCACCAGATGCTGCGCTAGTTCACCGCCAGTTCCGGCAATACCAGGCAACTCCTTGCTGTATTTTGTCATAACATGGCGCACCCAGAATGAGGGGAAGTACATCAAAATCGCAAGAACGGCACCGATGAGTAGTAAGAACATGGTTGCCTGTAACGGACGTTAGATAACGTGTTTGAATTTCTTGGGAGTCGACGCTCGAGTATTATCTGACACTTCCAAGCTTGATCTCTGAAAGGCTTTCTCTCGAAACCAGAGATTACAGGCCCACTTTTCTCCGCTGTTGACTGGCAAGCCGCCGTGCAAGCTCTCGGGATGGCGAATCGTGCTTTGGGAGTGACAATTGTGAAATAGCAACATCCTGCCCTTCCTGGCTCTCACTTCCGTATCCAGCTTCGGGAATGACGTGCCCCACCCTGCTCGACATCATTTAGATAGAGCAGGCAAGTAACCATGCGCTGTCCTCCTCGGGACATGCAGCGTTGACCTCGTTCGGTAGTTGCATCCCAGGCATCGAAATGCGGTGCATATTCTTCAGTCTCGCCGTAGTAAAGGGCCTGGAATGCTTCGGCATTATCGAGTGACACACCGACGACTTCGGCGATTCGCAGAGAAAGGTCTTCGATAACCTGGTTATAGCCATGGGGAATCCAGCAATTGCTGCCGGAACGCCCGTCACTCTCAACCCCTGTCTTGGCGGCACTCACCAGAGCCTGCTTCATTTTGGGTTTAGCT
The DNA here is from genome assembly GCA_003451715.1 of Gammaproteobacteria bacterium. Classification (GTDB taxonomy): domain Bacteria; phylum Pseudomonadota; class Gammaproteobacteria; order Pseudomonadales; family Pseudohongiellaceae; genus UBA9145. The sequence goes on from DMJN01000332.1 coordinate 1,403, forward strand.
GCAGCCAGTAGTTGCTCGATTTCCAGTTCCTGCAGGAAGTCTTCAAACACATAGACCAGCGGATCAGCATTGATCTTACGGCCGGTTTCATAAAAATTTCTTAGTTTAATTGTCATAAAGTAGCCCGTTACCGACAGCAGGGACACTAACAAAAAAGTGTTCCCAATTAGAAATTTTTCAGACTCGCATAGCGATCACGATGAAAAGAAGCGTCACCAAGAAACTGTTGCGCCACGCGGGCACGCTTGAGAAAGAAGCCGATATCGAATTCATCGGTCATACCGATGCCACCATGCATTTGAATACCTTCATTACTGACCAGCATGAACACCTCCGAAAGCTTGGCCTTGGCGATACTGGCTAATTCAGCAATTTCCTGCCTACTTTTATCAGAATCATCCAGCGCCGAAAGCGCTGCTCTCACAACTGATTTGCAGAGCTCGATCTCACTGTACATATTCGCCGCACGGTGCTGCAGACCCTGGAAAGAACCGATCAGCACGCCAAACTGTTCACGCTGCTTGAGATATTCGAGTATGCGCTCAAATACCTCCCGAATACTACCAAGCATTTCCGCCGCCAGACCGATGCGAGCTATGTCTAGCACCCCATCCAATCCCACGAATCCTTTATCCAGCTCACCCAGAACATCAGCCTCGGTGACGGCGACCTTGTCCAGGCTGATCTTGGCGGCATTTCTGCTGTCCACCATTAGAGTACGGGTAACCGTTACCCCAGTACTACCGCTATCAACGAGGAACAGACTGATGCCTTCCTTGCTTTCACGATTACCGCTACTCCTGGCAACAACGATAAACTTCTTTGCCACATGACCATCGAGCACGAAAGTCTTGTTACCGTTCAATTCAAACCCATCCGAGGTCGGGGTTGCTGTTGTCTCAATATGAGAGGGCTTATGAAAATTGTGCTCATCCAGGGCTAGGCTTATTAATAATTCTCCTCCGACAATCGCCGGCAGCAGGCTGGCTTTTTGTTGTTCTGAGCCCAATTCATTAACGGCAGTTGCACCAATGAGTACCGTCGAGATTAATGGCGAACTGGTCAGGGTTCTTCCTGTCTCCTCCAGAACCACTCCGAGACCGCCGTAGCCAAATTGGAAACCACCGTAGGCTTCCGGTACAGCCATCCCTGCCCAACCCAGTTCGAGCATCTGCTTCCAGATGGCTGCATCGAATCCAGCCTCATCTTTGGAATCTCGCAATCCACGGAGCACACTCAGTGGCGAGCTCTGCTGGCAAAAATTCCTGGCCGCATCTTTTAATAGCTGTTGATCTTCACTGAGTACTAATGCCATCTTTTTACTTTTTCCCGGGATCTACTTCTTGTTAATGCTCAAGATGTCAGGCAATCCCAACACACGCTTGGCGATTACGTTTAACTGCACTTCGGAAGTGCCACCCTCGATCGAGTTGCCTTTCGAGCGTAACCATTCACGGGTTAACTGCAATTCATCGTCCGCGAATCCCTCGCCTTCCCAACCCAAACCCTGGCTGCCAATTGCCTTTAACAGCAATTCGTAGCGGCGTTTGTTCAGTTCACAACCATAGTTCTTTAACATCGAAGAAGTGGCATTTGGACCCTGGCCCTGCCTGGATTCTTCAATGGAACGCTGCGAAGTGTAGGCGAACGCCTCGCTGTCGATCTTGAACTGAGCGATTTCATCCCTCAGAACAGGGTCGGACAAGCGGTCTTTGTCACCTCGGTAGTGCATGGCCGCCCCTTCCACGCTGGCCACGGTGGAGGTGGTCCCACCTCGATCAGACTGACCGCTGGCGAGTCCAAAACTGGAAATCATGGTGCGTTCGTGCTGCAGCAGACGCTTGGCGATAGTCCAGCCTTCATTCAAGCGCCCCACCAGATTTGCAGCCGGCACTCTTACATCCTGGAAAAAGGTTTCGCAAAAAGGCGATGAGCCACTGATCAATTGAATCGGGTTGGTGGAGATACCCTCGCTGGCCATGTCAAATAGGATAAAGCTGATGCCTGAATGTTTCGGCACGTCGAAATCCGTTCTCACCAGACAGAATATCCAGTCCGCCTTGTCGGCATAAGAGGTCCACACCTTGGATCCGTTAATAATGTAATGCTCATCCTGCAATTCGGCTTTGGTATTGAGGCTGGCCAGATCAGACCCCGAACCCGGTTCCGAGTAACCCTGACACCAGCGAATCTCACCACGCACGATCTTGGGAATGTGTTCCAGCTTCTGTGCATGGCTGCCATATTCAAGCAGCGCCGGTCCCAGCATGCCGATGCCGAAACTGGTTAATGCCGGCCTGGCATTGATCCGAGCCAGTTCCTGACGAAGCACGACCGACTCATCCTTACTGAGGCCACCGCCGCCGTACTCTGTGGGCCAGGTCGGGCAGGTCCAGCCTCTTTCTGCCATACGTTCCATCCAGAGCTTGCCGTCCGGATTCTTGAAGCTTGGATTTCTTCCACCCCAGACAATTTCATCCTGCACCATTGGAGTTCGCATGGACTCAGGACAATTTGACTCTAACCACTGACGGGTCGCGGCTCTGAAATCTTGCTGCGATGACATGGTGGTCTCCTATTTAAAATTCAAGGATTAACCAGGACTTGCCTGCCCTGCACCTTGCCGGCCTTCAGATCACTAAGCGCCTGATTCGCCTCATTAAGAGGGCGCTCGGTAATTTCGATGGGTGCAATAGTACCAGCTCGAACCATGGTCATTAGCTCACCCATATCCTCCAGGCTGCCCACATAGCTACCATGAATGATACGGGCATTCATTGGAATAAAGGGAATCGGCATGCTCAGTGCGCCACCGTAGAGACCGACGATGATCAGCATGCCACCCTTGCGAAGACTGCTGAGCCCGTAATTCACGCTCGCCTCAGAACCGACGAAATCCAAGGCCGCATAGGCGCCACCGGTTGCTTTGCGAATTTCCTTCGCCGACTGGGGTTCCGATGAGTCATAGCTGCGCGATACACCGAGAGCCCTGGCCGCTTCCAGTTTAGAGCTATCGATATCCACAACAATTGGGTCCAGCCCCATAGCGCGAGCAATCTGAATTGCCATCATCCCGACACCACCGGCACCGATGATTACAACTTCGTCACCCTCATTCAGTTCACCAACTTTTTTCAGTGCACCATAGGCAGTTAATCCCGAGCAAGCATAGGTCGCTGCGAGTGTGTCGGAAACGTCACCCTTATCAAACAGGTAACGACTGTGAGGAACCAATACGTGGTCGGCAAATCCACCCGCATTGGCAATACCGAGTGCCCGTCCTGGCGTGCATAATTGTTCTTCACCTCGCGCGCAGGAAGCACAGTCACCGCAGCCAATCCAGGGAAACACCACACGACGATCACCAACTTGTACATTTTCCGCTTCCGGTCCTACCGCTACTACTTCGCCGAATATCTCATGGCCCAACACCATGCCTTCCCGGCCGACATCCAGTTGTTTACCGCCACCGAGCTCGAACACACCATCATGCATATGAATATCGGAGTGACAAACGCCGCAGGCTTCTGTTCTAATCAGCACTTCGGACCCCTGCGGTGCTGGCGTGTCCGATTCCACTTCTACCAGGGGAGCACCAGGGCTTGTAGTCTGATAGGAAATCATCAGCTTGCGCTCCTTTGCTTATCCCACTCTGTGAATGTACTTCCCGCTTCTGCCAATTGCTTTAGTAGCGGCGCAGGTTTCCAGTAGTCCTCGCCATAGCGATCGCGGAATTCACAGATCTTGTCATACACACTCTTCAGCCCCACCTGATCGGCATAGTGCATCGGACCACCCTTGGCTACCGGGAAGGCATAGCCGAAGACATACACCACATCGATATCACTGGGTCGTTGGGCAATGCCTTCTTCCAGTATTAATGCACCTTCATTGATCAGCGGGTAAAAACACCGCTGAAGTATCTCTTCATTGGAAATCTCGAGTTGCTCGATATCGAGTTTTGCTGCCTCTTCCTTTATAAATGCTTCTACTTCCGGGTCTGCTTCCCGGCGACGTGTCTCCGGGTCGTACTTGTAGAATCCAGAGCCAGTCTTCTGGCCGTGCCGGCCCATTTCCACCAACAAGGTTCCCATGCGGTAAAGCTTGGGATCATCCGGCAGGTCGGTGCGTCCCTGGCGCGCCTTGTAGCCCACGTCCAGTCCAGCCAGGTCGCTCATGGCTAAAGGTCCCATGGCCATGCCAAATCCTTCCAGAGCCGAATCTACCTGGGTCGGTGTACAACCATCCATTAACAACATCTGGGCTTCCCTTCCGTAGCCACCTAACATGCGATTGCCAATGAAGCCATAGCATACCCGTGATAATGCACACACCTTGCTGATCTTCTTGCCGATCTTCATGACGGTGGCCAGAACATCATCGGCGGTCTTTTCACCACGCACAACTTCCAGCAACTTCATTACATTGGCCGGACTGAAGAAATGCATTCCCAGAACATCCTGCGGGCGGGCGGTTGCCTCGGCAATGGCATCCACATCCTGATAAGAAGTATTGGTCGCCAGGATGGCGCCCTCTTTGCAGACCGTATCCAACTTGGCGAATATTTCTTTCTTTAACTCCAGATTTTCGAAGACCGCTTCGATGACCAGGTCAACATCACCTATATCGCTATAGTCCGTGGTACCAGATATCAATCCAATTCGCTGTTCCAATTGATCCTCAGACATCTTGCCCTTTTGCAGGGTGATGTTGTAATTCTTGCGGATGATATCCATGCCCCGCTGCAGGGCTTCATCGTTAATCTCCAGCATTACCACTGGAATACCGACATTGGCAAAACACATGGCGATACCACCACCCATGGTGCCACCCCCGATGATAGCTACCTTGGCGATGTCTCTAACGGGAGTGTCTTTCGGCAGATCCTTGATCTTGGCGGCCTGGCGTTCGGCGAAGAAGATATGCCGCATGGCTGCCGATTCAGGGGACGTGATAAGCTCTCGGAACAATTCACGCTCGCGCAGCAATCCTTCATCCATTGGCAATTCGACTGCTGCTTCGATGCAGGAGACAATCTTGTCCTGCGCTATCTGACCACGCGCACGCCGCGCCAGCCGCTTTCTTGCATTGGCGAAGAAATCTGCTTCAATGGTTGCGGGATCAATGGTGATATCCCTAATGCGTTTAAGTGGGGCACCTGACTCTACCAGGCCCATTGCATATTGAATCGCACCTGCTTCGAGATCGTCCGCTTCGATAATCTCATCCACCAGGCCCATCGTGTGTGCTTTACCCGCAGCGATCGGATTGCCACTGGTAATCATATCCAGAGCAGCCTTGACTCCCGCTATTCGTGGCACGCGCTGTGTTCCACCAGCGCCCGGTAACAATCCCAACTTGACCTCGGGTAAGCCGACTTTTGCCGATGCAACGGCACAGCGATAATGACAGGCCAGCGAGACTTCGAATCCTCCTCCAAGCGCCGTGCCGTGAATCGCGGCAATTACCGGCTTGCTCGAGCTTTCGATAGCATCGAGTACAATCGGTAATCCAGGATCTTTCGGTGGTTTACCAAATTCTGTGATATCGGCACCGGCAATAAACGTACGCCCTTCACAGCGCAGTACGATGGCTTTCGACCCATCTTCCTGCGCTGCCTGCACTGAATTTAAAATACCCTCTCTGACGACCTGCGCGAGTGCATTAACTGGTGGATTATTGACACTAATCACACCGATATTGCCTTTAAGTTCGTAACTGACTACTTCCGACATAGTGTTTCCTTTATTTCGTCTGTCTGATTAAAAGTGACTATTTAGTCCATCCGCTCCAGGATCGCCGCCACACCCTGCCCGATGCCGATGCACAAGCTTATGGCAGCATAGCGACCCTGCATGCGCTCCAGCTGTCGGGTAGCGGTTATCGCTATACGAGCACCCGAAGCACCCAGCGGATGACCCACTGCGATCGCACCACCGTTGGGGTTAACCCGGGAGTCCTGGAAATCCACTTCCAGCATCCTGAGGCAACCCAATACTTGAGGTGCGAAGGCTTCATTAATCTCGATGATGTCCATGTCCGATAAACCAAGACCAGTCCTTGCCAAGGCTTTCCTGATCGCAAACACCGGCCCAAATCCCATGACTCGCGGCTCTACTCCGGCTACCGCACCGGCAATAATCCTGGCGCGAGGCTTGATTCCATATTTCTCTCCCAGCGTCCCATTGCCGACAATGAGTGCCGCCGCACCATCATTGATACCGGAGGCATTGCCAGCGGTAACCACGCCGTCTGCAAACAAGCTACGCAAACCGCTCAGCACTTCGAAATTGGTACCCGGCCGGGGATGTTCATCGGCATCGACTGTCAGCGGTGGTTTCTTGCGTCCCTGTGGTACATCGATGGGAATGATTTCATCGGCAAAGAAGCCGTCGGCCCGGGCGGCTTCGTATTTCGCCTGGGAGGCGGCCGCAAACTGGTCTGCGTCTTCCCGGGAAATGGCGAGATCGCCGGCAATATTGTCGGCAGTCTGCGGCATGGTGTCGTTGCCGTAGGCAGAGGCGAAGGCTGGATTTGTGAATCGCGCACCCAAGGTGCTGTCGGCGATCTGTTGGCCGCGGTCATAGGCAGATTGAGCCTTGGACATGACAATCGGAGCGCGACTCATGGATTCCACGCCACCGGCCAGGAACAGATCACCTTCACCGACCTTCACCGAACGCGCTGCATCCAGGGTCGCGGCAAGACCGGATCCGCAGAGACGATTCACCGTAAGCCCCGCTACCTCAACCGGTAAACCTGCCAGCAGCAATGAGAAACGGGCCACGTTTCGACAGTCTTCACCGGCGCCGTTAGTATTGCCCATGATGACATCTTCGTAAGCTTCCACCGGAAATTGATTGCGTTCAACCACCGTCTTGATGGTGTGGGCAAGCAGGTCATCGGGCCGCATTGGTGCCAGTGCCCCTCCGTGCCGGCCGAAAGCGGTTCGACCTCCGTCGTAAATAAAGGCGTCGATGATCTCAGGCATTTACTACTCTCTGAATAAGTTTAATCAATGATCTATTCGATAAAATCAGGTGCCAGCAGGTCGCTCACATTAGCATCCTGTACTGCATTTCACTCAACCAGATCGCCGCAGCCAGTCCCTAGCATCATTGCCTCTGGAAGTGCATAAGGGGGCGATTCTAGCACAGGGCAAACCCCGGTGGAACGTGGCTCAAAGCCAGTAAATTCGGTGCTCCCGGTCGCATAAAACAAGCAGTTATGCTAGCTTAGCCGCTCGATTGTAGGGGGATTAACTGCGCGATAGCAGAGGACAATAATGATTCGCGATCAGGAAACTATTAATCAACACGTGGGTGTGATTGAACGCTTTGTTCGGGAGCGTCTGATTCCCAATGAGACGCTGCTGGCTGAGGAAGAAAAGCTGCCAGATGACATACTTCAGGAGATGAAAGAGTTGGGTCTGTTTGGCCTTACTATCCCGGAAGAATACGGTGGGCTGGGACTCACTATGGAAGAAGAAATTCTGGTTGCCATCGAACTCGGTAGAACCTCGCCGGCATTTCGCTCCATCATGGGCACCAACAATGGGATCGGATCAGCAGCGGTGGTATTCAATGGCTCAGAAGAACAAAAACAGAAATATCTACCCCGCTATGCCAGCGGCGAGTGGATCAGTTGCTTCTGCCTGACCGAACCCGAAGCCGGCTCCGATGCGGCATCACTTAAAACCAGCGCGAGGCGCGAAGGCAATCACTATATTCTCAATGGTACCAAGCGCTTTATCACCAATGCGGCGGTAGCGGATACCTTTAACGTGATGGCTCGCACCAATCCCTCCATTCAGGGTGCCCGTGGAATCTCTTCGTTTATCGTCGACCGAGATACACCGGGAATCACACTGGGGCCGATCGACAAGAAAATGGGTCAGTCAGGCTCGCTGACCTGCGATGTCATCTTCGAAGATTGTCCGGTACCGGCGGAGAACCTGATCGGGACTGAGGGCGAAGGCTTTATCACGGCAATGAAAGTGCTGGATCGCGGCCGACTGCACATCTCTGGAGTCAGTGTCGGTGTTGCAGAAAGGCTTATCCGGGATGCACTGGAGTATGCCATGCAGCGCAAGCAATTCGGTCAGCCCATAGCCGAACAACAACTCATTCAAGCGATGCTGGCGGACTCTCAGACCGAAACCTATGCCGCCAGGTGTATGACCCTCGAGACTGCTCGCAAACGGGATAACGGTGAGAACGTCAGTACCGAATCATCCTCCTGCAAGTTGTTTGCAACGGAGATGGTTGGCCGTGTGGCCGATCGAGCGGTACAAATTCATGGTGGGGCGGGCTATATGTCTGAGTATGCCGTCGAGAGATTCTATCGCGATGTGCGGCTGTTCCGTCTCTACGAAGGCACTTCCCAAATCCAGCAACTGATCATTGCAAGAAACATGATCAAGGC
>DMJN01000312.1 GCA_003451715.1 Gammaproteobacteria bacterium
TGTAATGTATCTAGACGAGGACTATGCATATCTTTGGAAAGTTTATCTACCAATCCTCTGTTAAGATTTGCTTTCCTGCAGAACTCAGCCGTTGAAGGCATATTGAGCTCCTCAATCAGTATCTTCAGCCAGTTACCTGTATTTTCAGAATTTTCCATGCTAATCTCTCAAATATACTCAAAAACGATATATAAAATATATTTTTTGATAAGATTTTATAACTAATGAGTTAATTAATAATTTTATTTAATCTAAAATATATCTAAATTATAACAACATAATCAAGATATGTCAACATGATAATTAATTTGTTTGGAGTCATTATGGAACAATCTAAACTGATAGCAGTAAAACGAATTCCAAGTATCCTCCCCGTCTCATTGCCAACAGTGAGAAGTTGGATTTTTCAACAGAAATTACCAGTTGTACGATTAGGCTGTAAAGTGTTTGTTAGGGAAAAAGTACATGAGAAGATTGATATGGAAGGACTCACTAATTAATCACAAACTCACCGGATGCGCATTGTAAGCAATTCATTGAAAATCTCTGATGATGGCTCACCAGGTGAAATGCATCACTAACTACACTTAATTTCAAATACTAAATAATTTTTTAATAATTTAGTGCAATTATGCCTTTAATAGAATTAAATAATAGTTATATAAATATCCATGGTTACCTCATAGATTATACGGAATGATTAATATCCTAACTAAGCTGGAACTGCGCGGGGACCGGATTGCAATAGCGGCTGATCAGGCCTCCGCAATCATAGTCGATATCTTCAACCTCCTGGACTGCCCGAATGACATCAGCCTAGCTATTACCGAACACCTGATTAATGCCAATCTGAGTGGTGTTGAGAGCCACGGGGTAATGCGGGTGATGCAATACGCAGAACGGATGCAGAATGGCACCATGCGGGTTGATGTTAGGCCTGAGGTTATCACCACTGAAACCGGGATGACGGTGGTGGATGGCGGCATGGGCAGCGGAATTCCGGCGATGCACATGGCCTATGAGACTTCCATATCGCTGGCCGCGGAGAGTGGTTTGGCGGCGGTATCAATCCTCAACACGGGGCATACAGGACGTCACGGCGCGTTCGCCGACGATGCTGCTGAAAAAGGTTTTCTGACCATTTGTACGGGAGGTGGAAACCACCGGGTCCACAGCCAGGTCGCACCACATGGCGGCGCGCGTGGCATGCTTCCGACCAATCCCTGGTGCATTGGCATCCCTGGTGGGGACCTGGGACCAGTAGTGATGGATTTCTCTACCGGCAAGATTGCCGGTGGCTGGATCTACGCGGCGCAGTCCGCCGGTGCACTTCTCCCTGAGGGCTGTGTTGTCGACCGGGACGGCAACCCTACCCGTGACCCTAACGACTATTTCAACGGTGGCGCAATCCTGCCAATGGGCGAGCACAAAGGTTTCGCTCTCTCTCTTGTGGCTGAACTCATCGCAGAGGCCATGCTAGGCCCGTCTTCGCCTGAGTGCAACTGGTTCCTGATCACCATTGACACCCGGCGGTTCCGCCAGCCAGACGTGCTGAAAGCTGCTGCGGAAGAGGTTCTGGCCGACCTTAGGAATTGTCCACCGGCCCCCGGCTTTGAACGGGTGGAGATTCCAGGTGAACGTGAACGCAAGCAACGGAGCCAGAGCAACGGTATCATCGCCATTCCTGAAGAAACATGGCAACAGGTTCTCACACTATCCAACGAACTTCAAAAAGAATAAGCAGGCATGAAAATTACCGATATCAAGACCTACCTAGTCGAGGCCCATCGACGGAACTGGGTGTTTATTGAGGTCGAAACAGATGAGGGCGTAACCGGTGTAGGTGAGGCCACAATTGAGCCCTTCGAGCGTACCATGGTCACCCTCATTGAGGATTACAAGCGCACAGTAATCGGAAAGGACCCCAGCGCAATCGAGTACCTATGGGAGGACCGCTATCGGGGCCAGTTCCTTCGTTCTGACCTGTTGGTTAATGTTGCGTTAAGTGCTATCGAGATCGCCTGCTGGGACATCAAGGGCAAAGTTTTGGGTGTACCATGCTACGAGTTATTCGGCGGGCCCTGTCGAGAGACCGTTCCCTGCTACGGAAACTATTGGTTCATGAAAACCCGCATGGGCAGCACGAGCGTGGGTGAATACGCTGAAAGTGCTGCACGCGCTGTTGAGAGTGGCTTCCGTGCCCTGAAATGGAGTCCCTTCGGCTATGTCGCCCACTCAATGACACCGGAGCAAGAACATGTCACTGTGGAATGCGTACGCCAGGTGAGGGAAGCTGTCGGCCCCGATATTCATCTGATGGTTGATGCCCACGGCCGATTCGACTTGCCGCAGGCGAAAAGGCTGGCCCAGCGCTTTGAAGAATTCGACCTCTATTTCATGGAGGAACCACTACCGCCTGAGAACCTAGACGCCTTCGTCGAACTGAAACGCAGTACCCGCACACCGATCGCCACCGGTGAGCGCTACGTAGCCCGGTTCCAGTTCAGGGAACTGTTGGAGAAGTTCTGCTGCGATTATATCCAACCTGATGCTATCTACACCGGTGGTATGAACGAACTTCGCAAGAT
>DMJN01000276.1:0-38231 GCA_003451715.1 Gammaproteobacteria bacterium
CAGGGTGAAACAACTTATCCCATCCAGCGCCGACGCTTCGTCTATGTCGGCAGTGCCGACCAGGGCAAGATTGCCGATAAGGTGCGTTTCGCTGGGGCTATGGTGCTCGATCCAGCCATCGACCTGGCCCAGCCATTCTCGGTTCTCTATAACACCGGTGGCGCTGTAGGCGAATTTGGCATGATTGCCTCGGCGCAATACCAGGTGCCGGTGATACCGCTGGCGCTGGCTCAGGGTAGTACCATTCCGCCAGAACTATTACCGCCGATCGACGATGATCTGGCGGAATTCGAAAATGAGGAGCTGTACACCAGTCTTATCAACGATGCGCCCTGGGACGAAGTGGTGGCGATTCTGGTGATTCTAGCACTGGTGATGACCGCATTCCTGTGCAAGAGCGCGAGGATTCGCTGGCTTGCCCTGGCCTGTACGCTGGTCTACCTGGGCTGGGTGGACGGCGGATTCGTGTCTGTCTCCCACATCACCAATGGCATTAAGCTGGGTCCAAGCATGTTCACCAACGATCTGCCGTTGTTGCTTATCATCGTACTCACATTGATAACTACACTGTTCTGGGGGCGAGTGTTTTGTTCTTCGCTGTGTCCATTCGGTGCTTTGCAGGATTTCATCGCCCATTTTATGCCGCGCCATTTTCAGAAAGAGTTACCCCAGGCTGTGCATAGCAAGGCCATCTATTTAAAGTACGGTGTGCTGGCGTTCCTGATTATCATGGCCCTGACCTACAGTGAGCTGAGCCTGTTCCAGTACTTCGAACCTTTCGGCACCATCTTCTATATCAGCCAGTCACTGCTGCTGTGGGTAATCCTGGCCGGCTTCCTGCTGGGCTCGATATTTATCGACCGTTTCTATTGTCGTTATGCCTGTCCTTTGGGTGCGGCGCTTGGGCTGACGGCACTGTTGTCACCGTGGCGAATCAAGCGCGTCGAACAGTGTCAGGTCTGCAAGGTCTGCGAGCTACACTGTCCTACGGGCGCCATCCGCGGACCGGAGATTGATTTCAAGGAATGCGTGCGCTGCGATATCTGCGAGATCAAGCTGATTGCCAAATCAGGCGTGTGCCAGCACTCGGTGGAAGATGTGGCAGCCCGTCACAAGGACTGGCAACCGATTACCGTCAGCTAGGGTTCTAAGGGCCTAGCTAATCAGGCCCAAATAAAAAGGTGCCAGGCTGCAGACCCAGACACCTTTTTTTGATCACAAACTAATTAGAAGCCTGTTGATCTTTGGTACGGCCCACCGACAGGATGTTGGGTATCGCGTAGTTTCCTTCGTGGCAAGCGTACTCATACATGACATATTCATCATCACGAGTGAGTGGCATGGAAATGGTGAAGGGCTGAGTATAAATTTCCGGGTCGGTAATCGTCGCAGACCACATGATGGTGCCTTCGCTGACACGGGTGAATCGCTCGATGACATGCAGGTCCTCGGTAACGGGCACCCCTTTTAATCTGCCGCCGGCGCCGCTGCTGGCGATCATGCCGCGATCATTATAGTTGGTTGTTTCTACCACCAGCGTGTCGCCTTCCCAGTGAGCGACGGAATCGCCCATATAGAGTTTTACCTTGTCGTCGATGTGCGCATCTTTGTCCAGATGAATCACCCGTACATCGTGAATCATTTCGTGGACAATGGTGAAGGTATCTTCGGTCTGAATAATCCGGTAGGCATTGTTATACCCGGCGGGCAACATCGAACCTGGCACCCCGCGTGTCAGGCAGCGATCCCATACGGTGTGGTAGATGTAGTCATCCTCGACATGAGCGAAGTAGTAGTCGCGTTCGGCGGCGGCTGATTCCCTGATGGGAGCACGTCCATTGGGCGGATCGACGATCATCGAAGTCTGACCGGTGGATAAGACGGTGTCGCCGGAATCCATCCAGACCTGATTATAGCCCCCTACATTTCCGCCGGCTCTGACTTGGATGTTGTTATCAGCTTCGATGCGGCGGCGCGCCAGATTCGTCTCCATCGAGGCGATTTCATCTTCAGTCAGGAATTCACGTCCCTGTAGTGAAGTCGGGCGTTCAATTGGAGTGATTGTGTCATTGGTCCAGAGTCCCTGTAGATCAGGCTGGCCATCGACCGTACGGGGAACGATGTAGTCCTGAGCCAGAGCGCTGGAAATGCCGACGCCCAGCATGGCGGAAGTGAAAAAAATTCCAGATAGAGATTTTCGAAGTCTTAATAGTTGCATGGGATACTCTCCGGCATCTGTGGAATGGTTGTGATTTATTGATTGTCCTCTTCAAACCAGGAAAAGTCACCCGATTTAGGGTCAAATAGATTGGCACGCTCTCTACGCCGCGTATCCTCTTCCCGTGCCCTGGCGGTTACGTCATCCGGCAAGGGACTTCATATTTGATCCTGTTTTATTATTTTAGTTGCGACACAGACTAATGGTAATTGCTTGATTTGTCTAGATATTAGCCGTTAGTAGTAACTCCCAAGCTCCCGGAAATACTCTGCTTCGGTCCGTTTAGCCGCGTGCTTGTCAAGGCGAATTCAGAGCCAGCCCATTATCGGAAAATTCAATATGTTCTAGAGGATCATGTAGCTTTTCCGATTGAAAAACTGCTGCTAACAAGAAAGACCTGATCCCGAGATTCGTTGCAGTTAATTCCCCTGTTCTAGACCGCTGCAACCAAAACTGTTTATTCGGTGCCAAGAGGCAGCAATTCGATTCTCCTGAACTGAGTTGGATGACTCTCGGCTTGAAGTGCCACGTAACCCTCTTTAATCAGAAACTCTGCACCATCTTGCAGAAGAGCCTGGGCATCTGGATCCTGATCATCCAGCTGAATATCGGTCAGACTGAAGACCTGTTCACCATTAATGCGGTGCACCAGGCTGTCGCTGCCCCGGATTTCCATCTCAACCGTTACCCACTGATCACCGTGAAAGGTAGGCGAGGTGGAGTTGGTGCAGTGGCGTGTGATCAACTCGCCCTCAATGACCATGTTGGTGCCCGGGGTACAGATGTTTGCAGTAGTTCTGGATTCTGTTCCATTGCCGCCCAGAAACTGTGCCTCGATGGACACTGGAAATTCCTGTTCGACACTCATGGTGGCGGGATCCTGGCTGTGTAGCATCATGCCGTTGTTGCGGTAAGCCCAGCCCGGGCCATTGGTCACTTGTTCGCCGATAAAGCGGTATTCAACCCGTAGCAGGTAGTGGGAAAACACTTCATCGTAGAACAGGTGGCCAAATTCACCATTGAAGTCATCCCAGTTTTTATAGGAGACGGTTAACAAGCCGTCTTCCACACGAAAAGTGTCTCGATAGTTAATCCCCAGCGCTTGCCCGGTGAATTTTACCCGCCAGTTGTCCAGATTCTCGCCATTGAACAGGCTGATCCACTGCTGTTCTTGGCGGGCCGATTGAGCTGTTGCAGCGGAGACAAAAACGCCGAGGCATACAGTCAGATAGAATCTGGACACGGTTGCAAGCTGCTCAGAATTGAATCTTGGGGTGAGCCATCAACCACTCGACAACCTGCTCGCTGAAGGTCTCCGATAAAGTGGGCACGTGTGATCCGCCATCGATAGTCCAGAGTTCACTGGAGCCGCCGATCTTGCAGCCCTGACCGAAGGACAGCACCGAGGATTCATGACCTTCAAGGCTGGCATCCAGATCGCGCAATTCCCGCTCTCCACCGTCGGTGCTGCAGCCATTGTACTCAGCCCAACGGGTGACAGATTCCACAGCACTGGGGTAGGCATTGCCCTGGATATCAGCACCGTCGTAGGCAATTGTGCCGTCCTCGGTGCCGTGTATCTGCAGCACATGCACCGGTGAGTCCGGGGCGGAGCGCTCATCGGCATGGTTGGCACCGGCCAGGCTGGCTATCGCGGCGATGGTGCCGGAATGCTCATAGGCTGCGCGGTAGGACATGAAGCCGCCGTTTGAATGTCCGATCAGAAAGACCCGATTTGGGTCCACGTTGTAGTCCCCTTTCACTTCTTCGATGATGTTGGCCACGTAGGCGGAATCGTCAACCTCGGTGCCGAAGAAATCACAACAGGCCGGGGAGGCATTCCAGAATCTATTCTCATCGCCGCCCGGTTCCTTGTTGCCATCGGGTGCGACAAACAGAAAGCCATAGCGATCGGCCAGTTTGCTGAAGCCCATATAGGCATCCTGGCGTTCGCCACTGAAGGTGTAGCCGTGCAACAGCACGATCAATGGCATGGGTGTGCCGGCGCTGTAGTTAGAGGGTACGGTGAGTGGCAGTGCACCCCGCCCGAGGTCTATGGACTGGGCCATGCTCAGGCTGGGAATTGCAAGTACAAGAGTAGTGAATAGCAGTGCTTTAGTAAATTTCATGGTATTTCCTGTAAGTTTGTCTGGTGCTAAGGGGTAAGAATGACTTTACCGGTTGTCTGGCGACCTTCCAGGGCACGATGGGCATCTTGCACATCGGCCAGGGGAAAGAAATGTTCGATACGAAGACTGAGGCTACCATCGTCTATCCATTGAAAGATATCTCTCGTGCGCCATTCCAGACTCTGCCGGTCCGCGGTATAGGCAAACAGGGTAGGGCGGGTGAGAAATAGCGAACCTTTCGGGCCGAGGGTGGCTGGATTGAACTCCGTAACCGGACCACTGGTATTGCCGTATAACACCATGTAACCCAGTGGCGCCAGACAGTCGATGCTTTTCTCGAAGGTAGCCTTGCCAACGGAATCATAGGCCACATTGACGCCGGCGCCATCGGTGATGCGTTTTACTTCCGCTTCAAAATCCTGTTCGGTGTAGAGGATGACTTCGTCGGCACCGGCTGCCCGTGCCAGATCTGCCTTCTCTTCCGTGGAGCAGGTGCCGATAACGAATCCACCGGCATTCTTCACCATCTGGATTAACAGCAGACCCACACCACCGGCGGCGGCATGAATCAGGCAGCGATCGCCCGCTTTAACCGGATAGGTAGACTTACACAGGTAGTGCGCCGTGCAGCCCTGTAGCATGGCGGCTGCACCCTGGTTGAAGGAAACCCCTTCCGGTATGCCCACCAGTTTATCCTGTGGAACCGCCGCGTAGTCGGCATAGGCTCCGGGGACGCTGGTATAGGCAACCCGGTCCCCGGCACTGAAGCGGGTCACTTCGCTGCCCACTTCCTGTACGGTGCCCGCCGCTTCCAGACCCAGGGTTGCCGGGAGTGGGATCTGGTACAGACCGGAGCGCTGGTAGGTGTCGATATAGTTGATGCCGGAGGCTTGGACTTTAACCAGAACATCCGTGTCTCCCAACTCCGGCATGTCCACGTCTTCATAAGACATGACTTCGGGGCCGCCGTACTCTTTGACTCTAACTGCTTTCATTGCGGTTTCCTCGTCAGCTGCAATCGCAAAAAGTGCTATTTATCTCAGAATTCACCGGTGCTGGCAATTCATAGAGGATACAGCAAAGACAGTTGAATGCGCTGGACGCGCTGCAACTGCGGGTTTATTCTGGACAATCCCTTGAGGGTCCCTGGAATAACAGCCACAAATAATAACAGGAGGATCTCCCGATGTTCACTCCAAGCCTGCACCGATTGGCTCAACTCCTGCTCGCTTTAGCCACTGTCCTGCTTACCCAGTGGGCAACTGCTCAGCAAGCCCGCATCGAACTCACCCAGGATATGGTGACAGCCACCAATGCCTTCCTCAGCAGCCTGAGTGAATTCCAGCGCGGTAAGGGCAGCTATGCATTCGATGACGAAGAGCGGTTGAACTGGCATTTCATTCCCCGTGATCGCAACGGCGTGCCAATCAAGAGCATGAATGAGGCACAGCGTGCTGCGGCGGCTACATTGCTACAAACGTTCTTCAGTGCCAAAGGCTATCGAAAATCTGAAATCGTACGCGAACTGGAATCGGTATTAGCGGAGATCGAAGTGAACGGACGCTTCGATCGTGATCCGGAACTCTATTATCTTACCGTGTTCGGCACCCCAGGCATGGAAAGTGATTGGGCGCTGCGCTATGAAGGTCACCACCAGGCGTTCAACTGGACCTTTGTTCGCGGACTCGGCATTGCCAGCTCGCCGCAATTTTTTGGTAGTAATCCTGCCGAAGTCAGGACAGGGGCAAAACGTGGCACCCGAGTACTAAGTGCTGAGGAAGACCTTGCTCGGGATCTGGTGACATCGCTCGATGTATCACAGGCTGCCCAGGCAGTGCTACAGATGGACGTGCCACGTGACATTTTTACTGCAGCCGAGGTAGAGGTAACTGCAATGGAAGATTCCGGCATCAGCTTCGCTGATTTGAGCTCGAGTCAGAAACAGACGCTGATCTCTCTGATAGAGGAACTGGCTTCCACTCAACCCACCGCGATTGCAGAAGAACGCATGGCCAGCATCCGCGCCGACGGTATGGACGGGATCAAGTTTGCCTGGATAGGCGGTACTGAGCGAGGCGAGGGCCACTACTACCGTGTTCAGGGTCCGGGCTTTCTAATCGAATACGACAACACCCAGAACGGTGCCAATCACATTCATCTGGTCTGGCGTGACTTCGATGGGGACTTCGGCCGCGACCTGATTAGAATGCATTACCAGGCCGTGGCGGCAGAGTTTGGATCCGGTCATCAACATTAGTACAAACTTTTCGAAGGAGCACTCCATGAGCAGAGCAGCAGGATTTACTCAATCGGTCATGTCAGTCGCATTGTTTGTCTTGAGCAATGTGGGATACACACAAAGTTTTGAGAGTCCGAGCGTTCAGATTACGCCGACGCAACCCTTCATTATCAACACCTTCGAAATACCGGAAGTGCGAGTGGTGCCCGTTGCGACCGGGCTGGCCAATCCCTTCGATATGGCGTTCCGCGACAATGGCGATATTCTGATAACGGAGCGGTACACGGGAAAGCTACGCGTGGTTCGGGATGGTAATCTTTTGCAATCAGACATCACTGGAGTACCCGAGGTTTACTCGGATGAAATCCGAGCCGGCTTGATGGCCGTCGCCCTGCACCCCGATGATGATCGCATGGTGTATCTGACTTATCACAAGCCTCTGATGGTGGACGGTGAGCCTGAACAAATCGTGACTCTGGCGCGGGCACGCCTGGTTGAGGACAGGCTCACCCAGGTGGAAGATATCTTTGTGGCCGAAGGACTGGATCGCGCCATAGCCGCTTCTCAGCTCTTGTTTACTCCCGATAATAAGCTGATGATGTCAATCGGTGGTGCCTATGTCTTTGCGGCCACCGGCGATCTCGCCCAGGATCCCAACAATCATTACGGCAAACTGCTACGCCTCAATGCCGATGGCTCCGTGCCCGATGACAATCCCTTCGTGGCCAGTGGTGAATACCTGCCGGAAGTCTATTCGGTAGGCCACAGAAATCAGATCGGTCTGGGCTTTCATCCCGAAACGGGCGAGTTGTGGGCCACAGAGAATGGTCCCCAGGGCGGTGATGAGGCGAACATCATCCAGCCTGGTGAAAACTATGGCTGGCCCATTGTGTCCTACAGTCGACAGTATCGCGGCGATCGCGTATCCGACCGGCCCTGGAGTGAGGAATTTGTGGACCCCCAAGTCCTCTGGTGGCCATCCATAGCACCCGCCGGCTTGACATTCTATTCGGGTGAACAGTTTCCCCAGTGGCAGGGCAACCTGTTTGTTGGCTCGATGATGGAAGGCAGGATTCCCGGAACGGGACACCTGGACCGTGTGGTATTCAATAGCCGGGGTGAGGAGATTCGCCGGGAAGGATTGCTGCGACAATTACGTTCTCGCATTACGGGGGTGTCTCAGGGTCCGGATGGTAATCTCTACCTGCTTATCGACGAAGAAAACGGCGCGCTGTTAAGGCTCGAGCCAGTGCAATAGCGAAGTCAGAGACCCGCATCGCTATCAGTAAATAATTTCAGAGGTAAAGCTGATGTTTAAATCGACTATTCAAAAATTGCTGACCATTTCAGGTCTGGCTTTGTTCGTGGCAAGTTTGTCGGTGAATGCCGACGAAGTATCCGAGGTCACGACCGATAGTGGAATTTATCAGGGACATGTATCGGATTACGCCGCTGGCGTTACGGTCTTCCAGGGTCTGGCATTTGCTGCGCCACCGGTGAGAGATCTGCGCTGGAAGCCGCCAGCTCCGGCCATTCCCTTTGCGGGAGTTCGTCAGGCTGACCGGGTGGGGCCGGCCTGCTGGCAGGCACGTAATTCCAATGCCTCACTCTATGCTCGCGGCAACCTGCGACGCTCCGAAGATTGCCTTTACCTGAATGTATTTACCGGTGCTGCGGATTCCAGTGACAGCCTACCGGTGATGGTGTGGTTTCATGGTGGTGGTAACACGGCAGGCCATGGTGGACCACTCATCTTCGACGGTTCCAATCTGGCTGCCAGAGGAGCGGTAGTGGTTACCGCCAACTATCGACTGGGTGCCTTAGGATTCCTGGCCCATCCGGCCTTGACTTACGAGTCTGAAAATAATTCATCAGGCAATTACGGGCTTCTCGATCAACTCGAAGTGCTGGAGTGGGTACAAGAGAATATCGCTGGATTCGGCGGCGACCCCGATCGGGTCACAATCTTCGGGCAATCCGCCGGTGGTACGGATGTCTGCCTGCTGATGTCTTCGCCGATGGCCCAGGGGCTCGTGGATGGTGTGATAGGTCAATCACCGGGCTGCATAAAGACACAAAACACCCTTGCCAACGGCAGTCATCAGCGCGGCGAAAATTTCGTGCGCGGGCTCGGTATTACAGGCACTGGAGCCACCACCCTGGAACAGATGCGTGCTATTTCACCCCAGCAGATCGTCTCTGCCGCCGGGGGCGGTGGCGGTCCGGTCATCGATGGCTGGGTCATTCCGGACCGCCCCTATGACATGCTCGAGTCGGGTCAGCAGAATCGCATCCCGGTGATGGTGGGCGGTTTAGCCGATGAGTATTTCGGGCTGCAGCACACGGCCCCGGAGATCACCGAGGCGGAGCTGGATGGCTATCTTGAAACCGTGTTCGGTGACAATGCCACTCGTATCAAGGCAGCCTATGCCGAACAGATCGCCCGGTCACCGCTGGATGCCCGCAAGGAGATTAGCGGTGACAATGGTTTCATACTGTCGGCTCGCATGTGGGGAAGACTGGTGGAAAGCAGAGGCGATGACGCCTATGTCTATTATTTCTCACGCAAGCCGCCGGTATTCCGGCTGTACGTTCCCGAAGAGCCGGACTTATTTGACGATGGTGGCCAGCGTCATTTCGGTGCCTATCATTCCGGTGAGCTGGCCTATGTATTCGATAATCTCGACGTGGTAGGACTGGGCTGGGATGAGGCTGACCATGCTCTCTCGGAAACCGTGGCTGACTACTGGGTGAATTTCGCCCGCACCGGTAACCCAAACGGGCCAGGTCTCCCTGAATGGCCAACTTATGATGCAGTCACCGATACGGTGCAGATTCTCGATAACGAAGTGCGCTCCGCTGTGCATCCTAAGAAGGCGGCGATCGACCGAATGGAAGAGATTTTTCTGGATCAACGATAAACACGATGAGCGAGGAAAAGCCCAAGATCCAACGAGCTGAGTTTCTGGTATCGATGCAGCAATATCTTTGTAATTGCACCGCTGCCCGGCTCACAGGAGCAGTGCAGTAGTGAGTAGCACCGGATTTCTTTGGCACGAAAGATACATGTGGCACGATACCGGCAATGCCGTCGGAGTATTGCCTGCCAACGGTGAATTTCAGCCCTGGATTCATTTCGAAAACCCGGAAACCAAACGCCGTCTCAAGAACATGATGGATGCCTACGGTTTAACCGACAAACTGCAGGCGATAAAACCCGAAAAGGCATCGACGGAACAGATACTTCGTGTACACACGCCTGAGTATGTGCAGCGCATAAAATCACTCAGTGCCGATAAAGGCGGCAACGCTGGTGAGTCTGCACCATTCGGGCCAGGCAGTTATGAGATTGCGTTACTGGCTGCAGGTGGCTGTATCACGGCAGCCAATGCGATCCTTCAAGGCCAGGTTTCCAATGCCTATGCCCTGGTGCGGCCCTGTGGGCACCACGCCGAAGCCGATCGAGGCCGGGGCTTCTGTATTTTTTCAAATGTGGCAATAACTGC
Source organism: Gammaproteobacteria bacterium (assembly GCA_003451715.1). Taxonomy (GTDB): domain Bacteria; phylum Pseudomonadota; class Gammaproteobacteria; order Pseudomonadales; family Pseudohongiellaceae; genus UBA9145. The sequence goes on from DMJN01000276.1 coordinate 10,093, forward strand.
GAAGGAGATTCTCGCCCAGGGAGAGCTGTCCCGGATTGCGGTGGTGGATTGGGATGTGCACCACGGCAATGGAACGGAATCTGCGTTTTACGATGACCCCAGAGTGTTAACCATTTCTCTGCATGAAGATTCTCTGTACCCCTACAACACCGGATCGGTCGAAGATTGTGGTAGCGGTGCTGGCGAGGGTTTCAATGTCAATATTCCGCTGCCGCCGGGCTGCGGAGGCGGCGCCTATCATGCCGCCATGGAGCGTGTAGTGCTACCGGCACTGAATGCATTCAAACCCGAGATGATCCTGGTGGCATCAGGATTGGACGGAAGCACCTGGGATCCTCTGGGACATATGCTGCTGCTATCCAATCATTACCGATCGATGACAGGGCAACTGCTGGATGCTGCCGAGAGTTTGTGTCAGGGCAGATTGCTGGTCTGTCATGAGGGTGGTTATTCTGCCGGTTACGTGCCTTTTTGTGGCGTTGCCATTATTGAAGCATTGAGTGGAGAAGAAAGTGGGATAATTGACCCCTTTTCCAGATATGAATCTTCATGGCAGAAATTGCAGCCTAATCAAGAAGAGGCCATCAGTCTGGCTCAGCAAGCCGCTACAATTATCAGGGCGGCAGCCTGATTTTTTTTGTGAATTTCAAAAACCAATCCACTCCCCGTTGAGGAAGGCATGGTCTGGGCTGCAAAAGACCAATGATCGGGTCTGCTAAGGCCGTGGAGTGCGAGCCTTGGGGCCGAGTTGTGTGGGGATGATCTCATAGGCCAGCCTTACCCAGTCGCAGAGCAGGGGTCGTGTGTCCCGCGGATCGATGACCTCTTCCACGCCAAAGGCTTCCGCGGTTTTAAGCGGTGAGCGGTACTCCTCCAGCATGTCTTCCAACTCGCGGCGTCGGGCATCCGGGTCGTCGGCGGCTTCGATATCACGGCGATAGGCGGCTTGTACCCCGCCCTCAATCGGCAATGATCCCCAGTCCGCCGAGGGCCAGGCATAGCGCAGGTTCAAGCCATCGGTCTTGCCATGACCGGCACCCGCCACGCCATAACAACGCCGAATAATTACCGAGATCCAGGGAATTGTTGATTGATAGACTGCCATTAGAGCGCGACTACCCAGGCGTACCGTGCCTTCTTCTTCGGCCTGTATGCCGATCAAGAAACCGGGGTTGTCCACCAGGTTTACAACCGGTATATGGAAGGTGTCGCACAGATCCACGAAGCGCATCATCTTTTCCGAGGCGGTGGCATTGACAGCTCCGCCGTGATGACAGGTGTCATTGGCCAAGACGCCGACTGAATAACCATCCAGACGAGCCAGACCTACTACCAGGGCTTCGCCGTAACCGGGATTGATCTCGAAGAAGCTTTGCCTATCCACCACTGCTTCGATTATTTCCCGCACCTCATACATTTGACGACGGTCTCTCGGAATTACCGAAAGTAGAGATTCATCGCGTCGATCTACAGGATCTTCAGGGGCTATCCGTGGCGGCAGCTGCCAGACATTTTGCGGTAAATAGGAGAGAAACTGTTTGATGGTCTCAAAAGCATCCGGCTCGGTGCCCACCTCATTGTCTACCGCACCGCTGCCATGGGCGTGTATCTGCGAGCCGCCCAGTTCATTCTTCTCCACCGGCTTGCCGAAGCCTCTCTCGACCACCGAGGGTCCGGCAACAAACAGTTGGCTGGTGCCTTTTATCATCAATGAAAAATGCGAGATTGTGACGCGCACGGCGCCGAGCCCGGCCACCGATCCCATGCAGGCGCACACCACAGGTACCTGCCCCATCAGTTGCATAGTCGTCTCGAATCCCTTCAACGCCGGCACATAGGAATGCCCTACCATTTCCAGCGTCTTCACGCTGCCACCGCCGCCGCTACCGTCTACCAGGCGAACAAGCGGCAAACGCATCTCCAATGCATATTTTTCACCGTAACCCGACTTGTCGCCGATCTTGGCATCGGCTGCTCCACCGCGTACGGTAAAGTCATCGCCACCGATGACCACTCGCCTGCCATTGATGTCAGCCGTGCCTAATACGAAATTGGAGGGAGTAAATGTGTCGAGATTGCCTTCTTCATCGTAAGATGCCTTGCCCGCCAGCGCCCCGATCTCATGAAAGCTGTCCTTATCCACCAGGGCATCGATGCGCTCGCGAACCGTGAGCCGCCCATTATCGTGCTGGCGCTGGATACGCTCCTCGCCACCCATTTGCCTGGCCAGCGCTTCGCGCTTTTTCAGCTCATCGATCTCATCCTGCCAGGACATCGGTATCTCCTTACCCGGGAGCGCTAAGTTAATGTAATCAAATCCCGCATGCAAGCCAGGTTTTTCGTGGCTGCTGGTTGGGATTGCCCGCCAGACGGTGAACGCAATTGAACTCGGCAAGTATTCACCGTCGTTGGAAGTGGCCTTCCGGATAGCGCGTGTTTTCGATAAGCCCTTAGAGAAAGTTTTTCGATATGAAAAATAGCCCCTAGTTAACTGCAGGCGCAGCACAATAGAAGCTGTCGGCTTCATCGGTACTGCCTCGACCGCTGTAGGTAGCGACTTCCGGAAATACGCATAACGGTCGAGTGCGGGTTACTTCGCCATCGACAATCTTTGACGCGGTGATGGACTCGGGTGCGATGCCATGCTCCACCCAGTTTTCCAGTGCCGACAAGGCATCGAAACGGTCCGGTCCTGGGCCCCCGGAGCAGTGACCCATGCCGGGCACCATGAACAGGCGAAAGAAATTTTGAGTGCTGCTCAATGCGGTCTCATAATTGGCGGCACGCATATCGTCGGCAATGACATCCACCACGCTCTCGAAATAGTTGATCGATGCCACCGGCGAGATGTCCGGGTCACTCCATCCGTGGTAGACGATCAGCTTTGAGCCATTGTCTCTCAGTGCGCGAATGTCGGGATCATCGGAATCTACCGCCGGACCGACTTTCTCCAGGGCATATTCCAGGTCGCGATCGAAATCGAATGTGCGGAAATCCCAATCCTCATCATCGAACACGAACCAGCGGAAGAAGCCTTCGCCGCCGCGCCAATGGAGCGAGGAATAGGGTTCGGCACCGGTTACCCAGGTACCCCAGCCACCCGGGGCTGCTTCGCCACCGGGAACCAGGCCGGGATAGATGAGTTCGCCTGACGAATTAGTAACACCTGACCAGATCTTTTCAACTGAAGTAACCTGCTTGGGTGTCAGGCAGGAATCGTTATCCACGCCTTCCGGGCAGGTCAGAGCAGCCGGCTGGAAATTGCAGGCCAGGGGGTTTTGCAGAATCCCGTCTTCTATGCCGTCCAGTGCATCACAGGCAGCATTAACCGCGTTACCCAGAGCGGGTAATTTGCTGCGGGGAATCCAGGCGGATTCGTCTTCCAGCATGGCCAGCGAATACCACAGGTGAGAACCGGCATAGAATCGAGTCCAATCATTGGCTGGATCACCGGCGACAATACCATCGAAATCATAGGGGTAGCGCTGCGCTTCCATCAGACCCATCTGCCCACCCTTGGAGCAGCCCGTATAGTACGAGTAGGCCGGCGCATCGCTATAGAATGCTTCGGTAATTGCCTTACCGTTAACAGTGGTGACATGCAGCGCCCTGTGGCCAAAGTCTTCAATCAAATCCGGTCGGCCGGAAGCCCAGGAGGCATCGAAGGGCACGGGACTGACGGTGTGGCCTGTGTCGGTGCTGGCGGTGGCATAGCCGCGACGCAAGGCGCCCGCCATGGCTCCGTAGCTGATGGTGCCCGCCATGCCGCCGTTACCGACGCCGTTGTACTTACGGTTCCAGTTTTGCAGAGGCATCCACACTTCGAAATTCACCGCGGGGCTGGTGACACCGACGACACGGCAGAATGCCGGTAGCGCCATGGTGCTGTTTGAGTTCGGTGGAGTAAAGCTGTTCGCCGCAACCACTTCCGTAGAAGAGATGGTGGTTTCCGCCAGTTCCAGATTGCTCAGTTGATTACAGGCGGTAGCCCAATCACTCTGGGATTGAGCCAGTGAAAATGAGCTGATCATTAACATGCCGAACAGACTTGTTAGTTTTACGATAGTTCGGTCGGGCAAATTCATAGCAATTATCCTTTGGTTTCGTGATGGTTTATCAGTGGATTGCCGTCGGCGCTGGAGTGGGGAGATAGCCCAGTTCGGTTAAGAATCTGTCCACTTCCAACAAGGTACTCTTATACCATTGATCATCAAAGCGTCCCTTATTAAAAAATCCGTGAGTGGCGCCTTCATAGCCATGCAGTTGGCAGTTGCCCTTCAGGTCGGTGACTTTGCGACAATAGTCTTCCACGGTTGAGTAGGGGACTGTGGTGTCGGCTTTGCCGTGGACAATAATAGTAGGAACTGAGGGGTCATCCAAATGGTGATAAGGAGACAGGTCCAAGGCCCGCCCACGGAATTGCTCCTCGCGGTTCCCGCCGATGCCGCCCGTGTTTACTGCTGGATTGAACAATACCAGGGCATTCGGTTCGGAACTGATGGTCAGGTCCTCATCGATTTCATCGAATTCACCGAGTGCTGCTGTGGCAGCGGCAAGGTGGCCTCCGGCCGATCCACCTGCTGCCACGACGCGGTCGGGATCTATACCAAGCCGGCCGGAATGCTCTCTCACCCAGCGAATCGCCGACTTGGCATCGGCCAGCGCCGCGAAGACATCGGTGCCATGCCGATTCAGCACTCTGTAATCTGCAATGATGGCGGTCATGCCGCGCTCGGACAGGTGCAGGGATTGGGGCACAAACTGATTGATCGAGCCGTTTCGCCAGCCGCCGCCGAAGAAAAACACGATAGCAGGAGTCGGGGAGTCTGAACTGGCTCCGAATACATGCAATCGAAGCTCAATATCCCCGATAGTCTTATAGGTATAACTGCTGGCACCCTCGAGAGCTACAGGATTGGGTTCGATCTGGGCGTGCGCACTGGAAATCAATAGGAAACAGCTTGTGAGCAGTGTAAGGATTCGGCTGCACATATTCATGGTGAGTCCTCCAGTTAGAACGATTCTACTCATGGTATTCCAATAAACGGAATCAGAGTAGGTGTGTTTGCGATGTACTGCTGGTAATTGGGATTGGTTCCCCATCTCTCCTGTCCCCGTGCTTCCAGGGGGCTTGACGCCGCTTACCCTGATCAGCAGGAAGGCAACGAACAGAGGTGAAATCAGTGTGACGAATTGCCAGCCAACCAAAGTGGGCAGCGCAATGACAGCTATCCCGATCCATAGCAGGATTTCACCAAAATAGTTGGGATGGCGGGAATAACTCCATAATCCGGTTGTTATGAAATTATCCGCATTTTCAGCCTGGTTCCTGAACCGGGACTTCTGTCGATCTGCGATGACTTCGATGCCAAAGCCTATCATCCAGAGTAAAACGCCCAGTATGACAAACATTCCCAGTGGTCTCTGTGTCATCGAGGTGATAGCTGCCAGACCGGCTGCCATAGTAATGAAAACCCAGCCACCCCCCAGGGTCCAGGCGAACAGGTAGGGCCAGAAGTGTGGCTTTATTTCAACAAAGCGGGTTTCCCCGCCGGCTCTCTTCCCCCGCAGGAACAGAAAGGTGCCCAGCCTGGCGGCCCAGATTGCAATCAGGACACAGAGAATTAGCCCGCGCAGGTCCAGAAAGGGGTGCAGGTAGGCCGCCAGCGCGACTGCCAGGATAAAGGACAGTGAGCCGGTTACATCGAAGTAGTGCTCGGTCTGCAATAGGAAACTGGGTATAAATACCAGCCAGTGCAGAATAAAACCCACGCAGGCACACAGTAAAAACAGGGGGATTCGGGAAATCGCTGCACTGCCCTGGCTGCCGGCGAGAATAATCCCGGCACTAAGCAGCAGGATTAGCAGCATTCCCAGGATTGGTTTCAAGCTATCCATGGGCGGCCCCTTTTTGGGTCTGATTGATGGCCCCTAGAAATCCACGCGTGCCAGGCCAATGCCAGCTTCACCGGCTATTGCGTAGAGCAAATAGACAATGCCTTCTTCCACAAAGAGTGCAGGATCTCGTAACTGATTCACCTGTCCATAGGCGGTACTGCGTACGGATGGTTCCATCGGTGCATCGGCGCCTTCCCAATCGAACTCGGGCCGCAGTACTTCCACTGCCTCCGATTCCTGCCATTGTGACCAGTCGGGTCGCAGGTCGATAGTGCTGAGCAGGATGGATTCCGGCGCATCGCCGACCCGGGTCCAGAACACATACAGGTAGTCGCCGCGCACCATCACAGCCGAATGACGCATGGTGGGAACAAACAACCTCGGTCCTGTTTCAAAATTGCTGAAGCCGTCTGTCGATCGATAGAACTGCCCGGGCATGGCCAGCACATAGGTCATGCCGTCATGCTCGAAGGCACGCATGTAGGTACGGCCGAGATTTTCCTCTCTGGCAATGAAGTTGATGCCATCTCTGGAGGTGGCAACCCGGGAGTGTTGCTGTCCGGGGCCTTCCAGACCGTGGTAGTACATGATGATCTGTTGATTCTCCCCATCCACGTGCACATCGGGGGAGGCGATGTGGGGTTCGGTTAGTTCCAATTCCAGGGTATGGGAGATCTGGGCTCCGTTTGCACGTCTGCGTGCCACCAGCTCCGCCAGGTCTGCATCGGAGATTTCCGGGCGGGTGGCTGCAAAATAGGAATCTTCTATACGCAGGCTGCCGGGTTCGTGAATCTGCCAGGGGCCGGCGAGATTGTCGGCATAGGCCAGCCGGATATATAGGCCCTTGTGATCGGCGAAATAGAGGTAGTAGCTGCCGAGTGGATTCTCCACCCAGTCCGGGACTCGTATCATGGATGGGCCCTGGATGTTGACACCGATACTGGGATGGATATCCGGACCGATTAGAGGTTCGTCCAGCAGGCGGGTAATGTTAACCGAAGCAATATCCGGTTGTTGCGCGTAGGCGCCAGGCAATAACAGGACCGATAAGCAGAGGAATAGGCACGCCCAAGTGACGCGATAAAGAGGACCGGCGGACGATTGCATTGGTGATTTCCTATTATTATGTGAACTCAAGGGTAAGAGTGATGGGATTAAAAGTCTAGGGTTCCTGATTATCTGCTGGCGGGTACTCCATTGATTGAATATGATTTGTAATCGCTTTCGATAAATACACAAACAATGCCACTACCACTTCCAATTCGTCTTACTGAGGGGCTGATTGTACGATCTTCCTCTCCAGTGCTGTTAATAGGTGGGAGTGTATTTGTTCCACTGATACTGCTTTATTATGTAACAGGAGCGCTTTATCCCGCTCCGGAAGTTGAAGTCTTTGGATCTGTTCCGCTGGAATTAACAGGCATATTCTTGCTGGCTTCCATCATGCCGTCCTATTTACTTATGTGTCTAGTTGCTGGAATCAGGGTGAATAACAATACTCATGCTGTCATAGCCACCTTGGTGGAGGCTCCACAAGAGGCACAGTTATTACGGTATCGCTGGGCCAGATTATGGCCGTTAAGTGTTTTTCCAGCGATGGTTTTTGCCTTGACCAGCAATATCGAATGGCAGATTCTCTCCTTCGACTCAGCAAGTAACCGATTTGTAATCAGTCTTACCTGGGTCTTCAGCCAATTTTTCTTGTGGTCTATTGTTGGGCTGGTCTTGTTTTTCAGTATTCATGAAAGCCTGGTATTAAATAACCTGGCCAAAAAGGTACGTGTAGACTTATACCAGTTGGACAGCCTCAATGGTTTTGGTAGTGCTGGCTTGAACAGTTTTCTGATGCTTGCCGGGGCTCTCGCACTAACTGCCTTGCAATCAATCGGTCAGGGATTCAGATTCGACAATTATGTTAATGCCCTGATCGTTGTAATTCCCGCTGCACTGATTCTTGTGCCGCTACCCATCTGGCGGATTCACCGTTGTATGCTTGCCGAGAAGAAATCCTTGCTGCAGGGAATTGCAATCGAAATACAGGGGGCGTCTTCCGCTCTGGAAGATGTTGCTCTGCACCGCATGAATGCCTTATTGCAGCGTAAAGAACAGATCCACAGGCTGCGTAGCTGGCCCATGGATTTATCTATTTTCTCGCGGTTCGTGCTTTATGTATTTATCCCGCCGTTGGCCTGGGTTGGTGCGGCGCTCATGGAAGTGTTCCTGGATTCGATGTTGATTGGTTAGCCTGTTGACGGTCGTAACGCATAGCATCCCATCTACTGTCTAGTCATTTTCTGTCGCGTCGTTGGAAGGTCCGCGAAATCACCCTCCCGTTTTTCTTCGGCCGCGGTAAAGGCTTCGTTGATTTCCTCCGCCTGCAACATGCTGGCATTCCAGAGTCCGATGTAGTCGAGACAGTCTGCAGTGGAATGGTCGCGTGCATAGTTGATCATGCGCTTGCTGCCATAGATCGCCAGTGGTGCCTTGCTGGCAATCTGTCGGGCGATATCCAGTACTGCATCCAGCATGGTCTGTTGGTCGGGAAAGACCTCGTTGACCAGGCCATGGTTCTTCGCCTCCTGCGCCGGCATGCGTCTTCCGGTATAGGCCAATTCTCTCGCCACGCCTTCGGGAATTAGCCTGGTGATACGAGGGAAGGTGCCGACATCGGCGGTCATGCCAATATTAATTTCGAAGATGCTGAGGAATCCGTCTTGCGTCATATAACGCAGGTCGCAGGCCGTGATCAAATCCACACCGCCACCGATTGCGCCACCCTGGATGGCAGCCAGCACTGGCAGGCGACACTCTTCCAGGCAGGCGAAGGTCTGCTGCATGTATTTGATGGTGTCATAGAGCTTGGCGCTGCGTTGGCGATTCAGTTTTTCACCAGTCTCCGGAGCTTCGCTGCTCTCGATGCTGCTGCCGAATACAGAAGTGTCCAGCCCGGAGGTGAAGTGAGGGCCCGTCGATGACAGGACGATGACCCGGGCGCTGGCATTCTGGTCGATGCCCCGGACAATCGCAGGTAGCTCATCCCAGAATTCAGGGATCATGCTGTTGCGTTTATTGGGCCGGTTTAGAACGATATGGGCGATGTCATTCTCAATGCTGACATCGAAACAACTGTAATTCACTATAGTACCCCACTGTTGTTTATCGGCGACAATGAAACTGCACCGTCTCAGTGCCGCTGCTAATATTCTCAACCACCGCTCCCAAGGTAACAATACCGGCATTCGCCATACGGCGGCGGCGATCCTCCATGTAGGCATCAAACCTTGTTCGGCTTATCTCTGACAGACCGGCCTGGATGTCGCTCAATACCCTGCCATAGTACCTGGCGATGAAGTCGGTGGTAAATTTCGCGCGCGCCTTGTAGGCATCGAGGGCTTGCTGGATTCGCGCATCGCCATCCAGTTCTGAGTCATTGTAAGCCCGGCACATGGCACGGATGTTCGCCATCTCGCTGCCATTGATAAAACTACGGGCATTGGAAAGCGCGATAAAGATATCCTGTAACTGTGTATCGCTTACGTCGAGACGTGCACGGGAGGTATCGGGATCCCGTGCTATTTCCTGCATGAGTCGATTGAGAACGGCCCGGTCGATTTCTTCCGGAGCGATAGTCGGCGCCAGTACATTAAGCTCTCGACTCTCTGATTGCCTGAGTTCCTCGAGAACCGCCTTCGTATCGAGCGCACCCTCGATAGCTTGTGCTTGCAGGTTTTCCTGCGCCAGAGCGGGGAGCGATAACAACAAAGGGATCGCCAGTTTTATTTCACGTAGCATTTAGTTTCCGCGCTGGATGACATCGGCCTCCAGTTGAGGATACTCGATGCCGAGTTGTTCCAGGTAGCTGTCGTAGCGCGATGGGTCGTAGTAGAACTCCTCCAGCAGTGGCCGGAATTGCGCCATGATGTCCAGGTTCTTCTCGATAGCCGGAGTATCGTCCGGACCGATAAAGGGCTGGTACTGTTCTTCGGCTGTCTGTACATCGTCGAAATAGGCCTGAGCTTCATCAACAAGGGTCTCGTTTTGAACCAGATCCAACAGCGTGGTGGCGATCACCTTGGCACCGGCTATCGCGCCTTTATGGGCAATCGGTGTCGCCATGGCCATGGCACTCGACCAATGGTGTCCAATTAGACCCCTGACATTGGAGGGGTAACTCAAACGCACAGTGGGCACATTCCAGGATACATCGCCGATATCATCAGAGCCGCCCGATACGGGTCTCTCGGGAGGTTCTCCAATTCCTGACAGTTCGGTTGCAAGCCCCTGTGGATCGTCTGATCCCATGAGTGTCTGCAGGGCCTTGGCAAATCGTTGGTCATCTTCAGACCAGGTGGGGAGCCCGACTTTTCTGAGGTTCTCATCCATGGCCAGGGCAATGGGTTTATTGTAGTGACGCGGATAAGCAGCGCCTACGATACGCCGACTCATAGTGGTGTCGGTCATCATGGAGGCACCTTCGGCAATCTGATTCAGCGTATTGAAGTTTTCCAGAATATTGTCCGCGGTTATCTCACGAATGAAGTACCAGACACTGGCGTAGGAGGGGACAACATTGGGTTGGTCACCGCCATCGCTAATCACATAGTGTGATCGCTGCAATGGACTGAGATGCTCGCGGCGAAAATTCCAGGCCACGTTCATCAACTCCACTGCATCGAGTGCGCTGCGACCCCGCCAGGGGCTGCCGGCGCCGTGGGCGGAGACACCATCAAACATGTACTCCACCGACACCAGGCCGGTGCCGCGGGAATCGCCCCAGCTGACGCCGAGATTGCTGCCTACGTGGGTAAACAGTACCGCATCCACGCCATCGAACATGCCGTCACGGGCGTACCAGGCCTTGGTGCCGAGTAATTCTTCAGCTATACCGGGCCATAGCACGATGGTGCCAGGTAGTCCTTCCCGTTCCATGATTTCTTTCACGGCCAAAGCCGCGACAATATTGACCGCCTGGCCTGAATTATGACCCTCGCCGTGGCCCGGTGCGCCTTCGATCATCGGTTGTCGATAGGCTACGCCGGGCATCTGTGAGGCGCGGGGGATGCCGTCAACATCGGACCCGAGGGCAATGATGGGCTCGCCACTGCCCCAGGTTGCCCACCAGGCAGAAGGGATACCGGCTACGCCGAGTTCTACCTCGAAACCGTTTTCCACAAGAATCTCAGCTAGATAGCGCTGGGTTTCAAATTCCTGAAATCCCAGTTCAGAAAAGGAGAACAGGCTGTCGACGATTTCCTGTGCCATCTTCTCCATGCCGTCGACAGCGGTAACCGCATCGGCCTTAAGACCGGTGAAACCATCTTCCTGGGCAGAGGCAATATTGTTAACTCCCAGCGTCAGTAGACAGTAGAGAAGAAGCGTTGAGATTTGCTTCATGATGCACCTCAGGATTCTTGAGTGGGTTCAGTAGATTACGCTGTTTTCAGATCCTCTGCCAGAGCGCGGTAAGTCATATCCGGCCTGGGCGAGCGATAGCTATTGACCAATGCCGGGTGGGCCAGCATTATGTCCGACTGTTCCACTGCGAAGAACTCATAAGAAAGGGGAGGCTCATGGAAATATTATTTATAGGCGTCAACTGGTTGGCAGTTGGTGTCAGTACCATTCTTTGTTTCATACTGGGTGGATTCTGGTACTCGCCAAAGTTGTTTGGTGTGAAATGGGCCGAAGGGGTCGGAGTTCCTACTGGTCCGGGGACCAAGCAACCCATCGGTGCCCTGCTCATGCAATTCGTCGCTACCCTGCTGCTGGCGTGGATTATGTCGGTGGCTCACAACAACGGGGCCTATCCCACAGCGGTGCTGATCGTAATTACGGCTGCCTGCTTGGTAATGGCGGCCAATATGTTCGCCAAGCATGATAATGACTCTACCATCATCGAGGGCGCCTTCGTTATTGTCATGGCGCTGATCATGTCGGTCTGTAACTATCTATTCTAAACAACGCCCATGCGCGATTTAAATTACATTGAGGTACACTGACAATCCTCATTTAGTTGCCGAGAAGATTTCCTGCGGCACTGGAGTCGATCATGAAAAGAGTAGCCCTGCTATTTAATTCGCTGGTCTGCGTGCTGGTGTTTTCAACATCCTTGGCTCAGCCGCCGGATGATTTAGAAGGCACGTTGATTGTCCTGAACAAGAGTGGCCATGACGCCACTTTCATCGATCTGGGTTCTTCAGAGATCATTGCAACCCTGGCAACAGGCAGAGGACCTCACGAACTCGTGATGACAGATGATGGTCGTTGGGCCATAGGAACCGATTACAGTGGCGGCAACAGCCTTACGGTGTTCGATGTTGAGAATCTTGTTGTGGCACGGACGATCGATTTCAGCGACTATCCAAGACCCCATGGAATCCTGCTCCTGCCAGGCCAGCAAGAGGTGATCGTGACCTCGGAAGCGAGTCGTACGCTGGTCATTGTAAATTTCCATACCGGTGAAATAATCCAAACCATAGACACCGGTCAGAACGGTTCCCATATGGTGGCCGTCTCGGAAGACGGCAGGGTTGCCTACACCAGTAACGGTGGTTCCAACAGTGTCTCGGTGATTGATGTGGCTAATGGTCAGTTCGTAAAAGCCATTCAGGTTCCCGGCAGGCCCGAGGCAATCACAACAAACAAGGCTGGCGATGAGGTCTGGGTGGGTAGTAACAGCAATGCAGTCGTCACCGTTATCAATCCCGACGACGAGTCAGTCATTGCACAGTGGGCTGGCTTCGACTGGCCTTATCGAATTCTATTAACAGATGATGAGCGTTATGCTGTTGTGCCTGACCTGAACAATAACAACCTGCGTTTCTTCGATGCCCGATCGAAGGTGGAACTGGGAGTCCTGGACCTGCCGGGAAGCATGCCGGAGGGTGTCACCTTGTATGCAGACGACCGAACACTATTCCTGAGCCTGGCAGGACAGGATAGGGTCATGCTCATCGATATTGAGTCGCGACAAATTCTTGGTGACTATGACACTGGCTCGGTACCTGATGGCATCGCGTTCTCCCCATTGGAACTGCGGAAGACGATTGACTATCAGCAATAGTCATTACTCCGTCGCAAGTTCAGCATACAAATCGTAGGCGTCGCTGCCGGTGACAGTGACGTCGATCAGTTGGCCTGCCTGAAAGTTTTCGCTATAGGGAAGGAAGACTGATCCATCGATCTCCGGCGCATCGGCAGTGGATCTACAGCTGATGCCCTGGTCATCTATAGTATCTATCAGAACCTCGATTCTCTGGCCGACTTTTTCCGCCAGCCGTGCCGTGCTGATTGCCTGTTGGGTTTTCATGAAGCGTTCCCAACGCTGTTGTTTGATTTCTTCTGCAACGGGATTTGCCAGTCTATTAGCAACGGCACCCTCCACCGGTGAATATTGAAAGCAGCCCACACGATCCAGCTGGGCTTCCTCCAGAAAATCCAGCAGTTCTTCAAAATCCTGTTCGGTTTCTCCGGGAAATCCGACGATAAAGGTACTGCGGATGGTCAGGTTCGGACACAGCTCCCGCCACCGCCTGATTCTTTGCAATGATTTTTCGGTCGCGGCGGGGCGTTTCATGGATTTCAACAATGGCAGGGAAGCATGTTGCAAGGGGATATCCAGATAGGGAACGAGTCTGTTTTCTGCCATCAGCGGTATGACCTTGTCCACATGGGGGTAGGGGTATACGTAGTGCAGGCGTACCCAGATACCAAACTCCGCCAGCGCTTCGCAGAGTCCCAGCATGTTGGTCTTTAGAGGCCGTCCCTGCCAGAAAGCTGTCCGATACTTGATATCGACACCGTAGGCGCCGGTATCCTGTGCGACCACCAGCAGTTCTTTGACTCCTGCGTTCACCAGACGCTCTGCCTCGTCCATCACATCCGCTATGGGGCGACTGACCAGGTCTCCGCGCAGCGAGGGAATGATGCAGAAACTGCAGCGGTGATTGCAACCCTCGGAAATTTTCAGGTAGGCATAATGGCTCGGTGTGAGTTTGATGCCCTGGGGAGGCACCAGGTCGACATGGGGATCATGATCTAGCGGCTCAGGTGGGATGAATTCACGTACCTGGTTAACCACCTGTTCATAGGCGTGGGGTCCGCTCACTGCCAGGACTTTTGGATGTACATTGGTAATCGAGTCGGCCTGCGCGCCAAGACAACCGGTCACTATCACTTTGCCATTCTCGTCTAAGGCCTCTCCAATGGCATCCAGGGATTCCTGTTTGGCGCTGTCGATAAAGCCACAGGTATTCACCACGACGATATCGGCATCGTCATAGCTGGGAACGATATCGTAGCCATCCATGCGCAGTTGCGTGAGGATACGCTCGGAGTCTACCAGCGCCTTCGGGCAACCGAGTGATATGAAACCGACCTTGTTTTTGGAAGCCATAGAGTCAGCAATCGCTAATTCAGGGCGCAGGATTATAGAGCATCAGCAATGCCGATGCTCGCGTGACAGCGCCAAGCGGTGTTTTTTTACCAGGCCCTCAGTATCAGCCCCATGACCGTCAGAGCAACAACGCAGTACCCGGCATTGATCAGGTAGGCCTTCATGGATTGCATCTCAAACAGATAAAGGATGCCCAAGAAGGCAGCGACCCAACCTAAACCAGCGGCGAAACCAGCTGCTACCCCGAAGCTGAGATCGGCTTCGGCGCCGAGGAACATCTCTAGATTGATTGAGGCCACTAACGCCAGCAACAGCGCACCGCCGAACACCATTGGCATATTGCGTTTAGCGAGATCTTCCTCTGTCAAATTAAACGCAGCCATCCAGGACTTGCCAAACAGCGGCCCGTACCAGATGCCACCGACTAGAAAACTTGATATCGCTGCCGCAATAACGGACAACCAGTTAATGGTTGCGAATGCTGAACTCATGTCCATTTTATACCCTCATTATTATTATTGGATTGGTTAATCAGTCTCGCTCTTTTTACTGCTGGAACTCCTTTCTAATTGGCTAAACTTTCTCGCTCTCTTTCAACGAGTACACGCCGCAATATTTTCCCTGACGCAGATTTAGGAATTTCGTCGACGATTTCCAGTTTGCGAATCTTCTTATGGGGTGCCACTTCCGCAGCGACGAATTGCATTATCTCTTCTGCGGAGATCTCTTCATTGAGAACCACAAATGCCTTGGGAATCTCGCCAGCTTCTTCATCGGGGCTGGGGATGACGGCGGCATCGGCGATGGCAGCGTGACTCACCAGCAAGGCTTCCAGTTCCGCGGGTGCCACCTGATAGGCCTTGTACTTGATGAGTTCCTTCACTCGATCGACGATATAGAAGAAACCGTCTTCGTCGGCATAGCCCACATCGCCGGTATGAAACCATCCCTCCTCGTCGATACAGCCCTGGGTGGCTTCTTCATTGTTCAGATACCCCACCATGATATGCGGCCCCTTTACCAATACTTCGCCATTCTCATTGCTGCCCAGTTCGGCGCCGGTTTCAGTATCGATAATTTTAGACAATGTATTCGGTAGTACCCGGCCCACCGCACCCTGTTTCTCCGGGGGCACAGGCGAGGTATTGACATGACAGGCACCGGCTGTTTCAGTCAAACCATAACCCTGGTAGATTTCACAGCCGAGTCTGCTGGCGCAGGCTTGCTCCAGCTCCAGACCCAATGGCGCCGCACCGGAACCGATGATGTGTACGCTGGACAGGTCGTAATTGTCCACCAACGGATGTTTGGCCAGGGCCAGGACCAGCGGGGGCACCAGGTTCAGGCTGGTGATCTTGTAGTCCTGTACGATTCGTAGGAACTGCTCCAGGTCGAAGCGGGGCATGCTGACCAGTGTGACCCCCTTATACACAGCAAGATTCAATATCAGCACCATGCCGTAAATATGGAAAAACGGTAACACGCCAATCAATCGGTCGGTGGGAAGGGTTACATTCATCTCACAGGCCAACACCATGTTGGCGATAAGATTCTCATGAGTCAGCATGACGCCCTTGGACAATCCGGTCGTGCCGCTGGAATAGGGAAGGGCCACCAGGTCGTGTTTGGGATCGATTTCTACTTCCGGTGCATTGCCATCGTTATCCAGCAATACTGAAAACGGCGTCGTCCCCTGATCATCACCCTGCAGGTCACCCAATACGAATACTTCCTCCAGGTCGCATTCTTTGGCGGCGGGTAGGGCACGGTCGAGAAAGGCAGGTATGGTTATCAGGAACTTCGCCCCGGAATCATTGAACTGGTGTATCAGGTCGGCGGTGGAATACAGGGAATTGACCGTGGTGTTGACGCCGCCTACTGCGGCGACCCCTAGAAAAATAACGCCATACTCCGGCATGTTGGGGATAAATACCGCCATCACATCGCCTTTCTTGAAGCCACGCTGGTCAAGACCTCTGGCCAGCCGGTTTATTGATTCACGCAACTGGATGTAGCTCAGCGTACGGCCGCTCAAGCCATCGATGAGAGCGGGTTTATCTCCCAGTTCGTCGACTCGGCCAAGCACTACGGAGCTAAGATCCGTTTCGGGTAGGTGTACATCGGGCTGACTGCTTTTAAATATCAATTCTCGTCCCTTTGTTATTCCAGGCGTAGTTATTCCAGGCGTTCTTTTCTATGGCTTGTTTCTGGAGCACTTTAAGGCAGCCACATAAAAACCTCAACCAGACCTGGGATAGTATTCCGGATGATCCAGCACGGCCACCGCGCCGGAACCGAGTCGTTGACAAAACGTCAGTCCGGTATCTACTAATCGGGAGCCTGTTCCCTGGCTTTGAAGGCGTCTGCATTACCTCTGGTGGTCTGCGAGACATAGAGATGCATCATTATGAGTACCACCGCCAGGATTGACTCAAAAGTAATGAAGTATAGGCCTCCATAGATTCCCAGGATCGACTGGCCGAGGAAGGCGGCACCCCATAGAACGGCGAATAGGCCTGGAATGCGGTACCCTATAAGCCTTGTAAGCCTGAATACATAGAACCAGAACACGATAGGTGCTATCCAGCTTGCCAGAAATAGCATTATTGCTCCCAATTGTCTTTGCAGAGCTTTCTAAACCAATCCATCGGAGTAGAATAGCGGGAAGATTGAGTCTACCACTTGTGAGTTGACTTACCCCTGCTCAGCATATTAACAGCGTTACTAACGCCCGTGTAGCGCTCCAATGGAACAGGTGTGCACTATGAAAATTGCTACCAGAAAACTGCTCTTAATCCCGTTTCTCTGTGTCTCTCTGGCGGGAAGCATTCAATCATTTGCCGCGGGTATTCCGGATATGCTGAGCAATATCGATATTCTCGGCTACAGTTTTGCGCAGAAACAGCTGGCATTCGATACCGATGAAAGCGGGCTCTACTCCAATAACCCGACCGTTGTGCTGGAAGCGACCGGTACCATTACCGATGTTGTTGAAAACCTTAGAGCCAATCTCGATAAGCTGGTTACCGACGGCAGCGCTTTTCTCGAGTACGCGATAATTGAGGGAACCGGAATTCTCTGGTTTAACAGTCCAACTCTGCTCGCTCTGACCCACGAGGGCTTCGATTATAACAGTCAATATGCGGATAGTGACCCGACTGAAGAACTGACTGCCGATGAGGCAACCGCCAAGAAAAAATACGTGCTGGTATACGATGCGCTGGCTCTGGTATTGGATGAAGCCCACCAGCGAGGACTGAAGGTGGTGGTCAATATCGAATCTCTCGCTCATGTGATCAATCGCGCGGCGGGCAGTGGTATAGGCTCCAGCACTGCTAGCACCGAGATTATTGCCGACAATCTACCGGCACCGGACGTGGCTACTTTCAGGCAGTTTGTCAGTGAAGTGTTGGCGCTGAATCCCGATGCAATCAGCGCCGAGGCCTATAGCAGTGAGTATGATTCTGCCATTGAGGAGATGGCAACAGCAGCAGGCATCCCCTTCTGGCATACCGGTTCAGGAGTCGGTGATGTGTGGTCCGGTTACTATTACAGCCTCTATCCGACCGTTGCAGCAGACTATGACTCCTATATTTACCTGCACAGTGATGATGGGCTTCTAAGTCTGGCCAATTTGACTTTCGCCCATGCGCGAGCGGAGAACAAGTCCTCGTCCCTGGTATTAGGTGCCTACAATCCGCTGCCTTGTGATTTGACGCGCACCAAAGCGGACCTGTATAGCACCAGTCGGGAAGACTACATCAACCAGGAAGCACCGCAGTATGCGGACGGCACCGCCGCTGAAAACTGTGCGACACAGTTCTGGCGAAACCTGGCTCTCTTTGGTGTGTTCAGTCAACGCCCGGATCATCTACTGTTCTCCACCGACCTGGTGCCTTCAATCGATGCATACCTGAATCAGCCCCTGGCGGCCAACGTTACCGCAAGACTGATGGAACACCCGTATCGCCCCGCGCGCCTTCCCGTGGCAAACATTGTGATCCAGACGCCAACTTTTGACAGCAATATCGATGGATACAGTTCCGATGATTATCTGAGCGACATCGATTTGACTGTCATGCCGCTGGTCACAGAGAGTCTCGATGCCGCTGGTTACGAGACTGTTCTCACCTACGATACTCTGTGAAGTGGGGGGACTAGCGACCTGGTCTATCTGGTGACACCGGGTGGCAATGAATCGAATGAAGAAGATGGCACCATGGGAGCGCCCTACTATAGTACAGCCCAGGATATTCCCTCGACATACACAGACTTACTGGGGTCTTCAGTCACTACCCCCGTGATAATTCACCCCGCGATGGGGATTCCGGATACCGGAGGCTGGATCACCGTACGTGAGGCTTTCGGCTTGGCGGAAAAATTTGCTTATAAAAACACTTCGATTACCAGCTATGAAGAAGGGCAGACCTCATTGATCAGCAGTCAGCTGGTTGACAGCAATGGTGATCCAATCGTGGATTCCGCCGGCGACGTAATAACCTCGCCGATCCTTCCAGCTACTGAAATGGTGGTGGGCAGGGACACCAGGATTCATCCCTTCATACGTGGCAGCTTTGGACAGGCTGCCAACCTGATCGATAGCAGCGAGCTGCCTGCCGCGAACATTTTCTACAGTGGCACCATGCTGGTAAACAGCCACGATGACGATGGCAGCAATCTACAATCCCAGTCTTTTACGGTGCCCTATTTGATTTCCAATGGTGAAGGAAAATTTCTAGTCAATATCTCTCAGCCCCATAGCGAGTTGTTTACCTGGATGATAACCAGCGCCATCGCCGATGCTACGGGTGCAGAGAGTACACTGGCCACTCCGGCACCGGTGCAGATGCGCGGTGGCACCCAGACGATGGCGATTGCCTATGATGAAACCGACCTGCAATTCAATATGCCGGTTGCTGCCGGCACCCAGGTCAGGATTCGAATCTACGATTATCTCGGCGAACTCAGCTCTGATGAAACCATCGATTATTCTTCTACGATTACCCGCAACCTCCAGAAACGCTCGCTGCTGGTGGCCGAGGCAATAAGCAGTTCGGCGTTCAGCGTCAGTGATTCCTATCTTTATATCCCTGGCGTCGAGGCGGCCGGGCTGGGCACTTTCGATCTGTCCATGACCCTGGTCACGGTGGATGGTGAGTTGCAGTTGCAACTGGAGAGTGCTGCTGCGAGCAGTTTCAGTGGGACTGGCAACAGCGTGGATCTGAATACTGGAATTCTGGTGATCCCGAGTATGGATCTGGTGGATAGTTCAGGGGCGGTTTCTACCTACAACTTGCAGTTGCAACTGGTGCCTGAATCCAATCCGGTAAGGCTGCGCATCGTCAGTGCGACTCAATAAGTCATAGAAAAAGCCATAACGCGGCGCCCGCAATCCTGTGGGCGCCACGCCATGTACCTGGGCAAAACGTAGGTATGTTTGCTGCCAACATCACGTTAGCACAGTGATAATCTGAAAATGAGTGACATGAGTGTGACAAGGCCACTTTCGTGTCACCGGCTTCTTTACGGCCCAACAGTGCAATCGAAAAGCTTTTCCTAGGACGATGTAGCTGAGCTATCGACAAAGCGGAAACAGCTGATTTATATTAGCGTTTCAAATTCCTCCTCAAAATCTGATTGAAGTCGCGGAGAAATCATCATGAACAAGTCCTATTGGGCCCTTATTGGCTCGATCTCCCTCCTGGTAGCCTGCAGCCCGGAACCCGAAGTCCAATCCGTCGCCGATGAAGTGGAGATTCGCTGGACCGGCTATGGAATCCCTCACATTAAGGCCGACAGCTGGCATGGGCTGGGATACGGTTTCGCCTATGCTGTTGCAACCGACACGGTGTGTGTGTTGGCACGGGAGATGGTCACCGTCCGTGGCGAACAGGCAAAATATTTTGGCAACAACGAGAGGAATATTAACAATGACGCCTTTCACAAGGCTTTGCTGAATCCTGCCAAGGTTGATGAATATCTGGACTATGGTTCGGAATCCAACAAGCTTATGGATGCCGGCTATGTGGAAGGCTATAACCATTATATCGAAAGTCACCGGGGGGCTTTGCCTGCTTCCTGCAACAATGAGCCCTGGGTAAAACCAATCGATACCCGTGATCTGGCGCGACTGACTATCGGCGTCGGCATTCGTTACGGTCTCGGGCGCGTCACATCGGAAATAGCCACCGCACAACCCGGCCTTTCCCTGGCTTCTTTGAATCCTCTGGATCTGTTCGTGGATACTGCCACCATCGGCAGCAACGCCGTAGCGTTTGGTAGCGAATTGACTGAGAGTGGTCGTGGCATACTGCTGGGTAATCCCCATTATCCCTGGCACGGGCCTTCCCGGTTTCACATGGCGCACCTGACCCTGCCGGGCGAGATCGATGTGATGGGAGTGGGACTTATCACGACCCCCCGAATTGCCATCGGCTTTACACCGCAGGTAGCCTGGACCCATACTGTGTCCACGGCCTTACGCTTCACCATGTTTCGCCTGGAGTTGGTGGAAGGTAATCCCATGGCGTACCGACTCGGTGATGCGGTTAAAAATATAGAGGCCATCGAGGTGGAGGTTGAGACTGATTCTGGAACAGTCCTCAGAACTGTCTACATGAGCCATCTGGGCCCGGTGGTTGTCAGCGAATCGACGCCCTGGTCAGACCGCTATGTCTACGTGATGCGGGATGTAAATTATGAGAACTACCGCAGTGGCGATCAGTACAAGGACATCCAGAAAGCCCAAAACGTCAGCGAGCTTAGGCAAGCGCTGGCGGATCACCAGGGAGCCGCGTTTGTAAACACTATCGCTGCCGACCGATTCGGCGGTGCCCTGTATGCCGATATGTCCGCCATTCCCAATGTGTCGGCGGAATTGATTGAACGCTGTGATACCGGACTCGATTCTCTTGGCCGTGGCAGAGTAATCACTCTTAACGGTTCCGACCCGGATTGTGACTGGCAGATAGATCCAACGGCCGCCGCACCCGGCTTGATGCCACCTTCCCGGCAACCCAGTTTGATCACCCAGAACTATGTCACCAACAGCAACGATTCCTACTGGCTGTCAAATCCAGAAACTCGCCTGGAGGGTTACTCTCCAATCATCGGCAACGAACAAACCACCCGTTCACTACGCACCCGCGCCGGTCTGAATTTTGTCGAACAGGTTCTCGACTCGGGTGAAACGATTACCCAGTCAACCATGCAAAACCTGTTATTCAATCATCGCCACTATGGTGCAGAATTATTTGTCGACGACATCATCGCAGTCTGTCAGGTCAGACAGGCTCAGGAAACCACAGAGGCCTGCAGGATTCTATCGGAATGGGATCGACGCCAGGATGTTGACAGTGTCGGTGCACATATTTTTAACGAGTTCTGGGCGGCGGCACGCTCAATCCGGGAACATTTTGCCGTGCCATTCGATGTCAACGATCCGGTACACACCCCCAGAGGATTGACGGTCACCCGGCAGGAAACCCAGGACACTATCGTGGCTTCACTGGTTGCGGCAGTAAGCCGACTGCAGGAAGCGAATATTCCTCTGGATGCAAGCTGGGGTGAGGTGCAGTTTGCCATGCGCAACGGCGAGAAGATCGGTATACCCGGTGGTAATGGTGGGGCCGGTATGTTCAGCGTTATCGGTGCAAGGCTCGTTGATGAGAACCAGGGATACAGTCCCATAATCAGCGGCAATAGCTATATTCAGGCCATCACCTGGAGTGAGGATGGAACCCCGGAAGCGCGGGCGATTCTCACCTATTCCCAATCGCCGGAACCGGATTCGGCACATTATGCCGATATGACCAGGCTCTATTCGAAGAGTGAATGGGTAACGCTGCCCTTCACCGATGAGCAGATTGCCAACGAACTGGTGAGGTCGGAGACGCTACAAATTAACTGACTGAATAAGTAACAGAGCCGGTTCTGAAATGCACATCACCCGTGCAGATGGAGAGCCGGCCTCCACTATCACGCAGACATGCCCCGGGCAGCAATCGGCCAGATAGCCTCAACCCTGTCATTACGAATCGCATACATCTGGTTGTACAGATTTACCACCGGATCACAGTGGGACACGATCAGCTCCAGCTTGTCGCCTACCTCATAGCTGCGGGAAGCATTGTCTTCATAGCGCAGCGAGCCAAACTCATCGGAACCGGAGGTGTAGCTCATACCGGTTTCGCCTTTTACAACCGGCCAGGGTCGGTTGATGGTGCAGGATTTGGCGCCGGCATCGGTGGTGGCCCTGCCTTCGTATTGGGCATTGAGTACGGTGGCCAGGATAGTCAGCGATGGTCCGAAATCATTGTAGGCTTCGGCATCGGATTCTCCGCCTATATCGATGTATTGCGCGTCCATGAACACGTAGCTACCCACCTGCACATCGGTTAGACCGCGAGTCTCATGATCGATGTTGTAGGTGCCGGTTCCACCGCCGCTGAAGATTTCCGTACTGAGGCCGGATTGTTGGAACAGGTCATAGGTTCCGGTGGCCGCCACCAGTCTTTCCAGCGTCTGATTCTTGCGTTGCTCGAATCCTTTGACGTGTTGGGAGCCCCCGTCGTAACACAACAAACCCCGCAAGCGGAGCCCGGGTAAGCCGTCTATCAGTTGCGCCAGTTGCAGCGCCGGCTGGCCCGGAGTAATACCGGTGCGATGGCCTCCCGGATCGACGTCGACGACGATATCGGCCACCATACCCATGGATTCTGCGGCAGCCGACAGCAGGCGAGCATTGTCTGGAGAATCGGTAGCCTGAATAAAGTCGTCGCAGGATTCCCGCAGATTCATGGCGCGCCTGATTTTCGTGGGCGTCACGTTGGTGGTGGTCATCAGGATTTGCTCTATGCCATGTTGGAACATGGCTTCTGCTTCACTCACCTTGGCAGTACAAATCCCCACCGAACCACTGTCCAGTTGCATCTGCGCGATGATTGGCGTCTTGTGAGTCTTGGCATGGGGGCGGCTGGCAATGCCATTGCTTGCTGTGGTGGATTGCATCCTGGCGATGTTGGCTTCCAGTACATTCAGATCTACACACAGGGAGGGCGTATCCAACCCCCATTTGGAGACATCTTCCTGCATGACGCCATCCACATACAGCGCCTGCATTTCACTGGAGGTATAGCCCTTCACTGCGGTGGGTAACCAGAGCGCCGCTGCGCCCGTGGATTGCAGAAAACGCCTTCTTGACATTGAATTAGTGGACATGAGTGTGACTCCATCTTGGTTATGATTGCGAGCTGTCGGAGTTAGTAAGTTCGGACTTTGCCAGATTGTTCAATTTACTGCGATATGGCCCATTACACCACCAGAAACTGCCCCATCATGCCGCGATCTTCATGTTCCAGAATATGGCAATGGTACATATAGGGATTCTGCTCATCGGTAAAGTCGGTAAAACGCATGATAATGCGAAGCTGTTCACCGGATTCGACTTTGACCGTGTCTTTCCAGCCCATTTCGTTCGCGGGAGGCGGGCGACCGCTGCGATCCAGAAGCTGGAACTGGCCATTATGCACATGAAAGGGATGCATCATTGGCGAGGTGTTTTCTATCTCCCAGATTTCCGTGGTGTTTAATTCGATTCGCTCGTTAATAAAATCCATCACCATCTGGCGACCATTGATGGCGAAATTGCCACCCCCATAGCCGCCGCCCAGTCCGTTACGCATGCCAGTACCCGGCCCCTTGTCACCACCGCTGCGCGTACCGGCACCCATGGAAAGTACGAAGCGCCGGACATTGGTGGCCGCAGCCTCGGGTAAACGGTAAATCGAACCGAGCTGCTCCGGTACTGGCAAGGAGTCGCTTAGATTCGCTGCTGAGCTGATGGTGAGGATGTCAAAATCCTGTGCATTGAGAGAGCGCATCATTCTGCTTATGCCGCCGGGGAATTCCGGGAAGAAGGGTGGTCTGCCAACACTTACTAGCTTGAGCTGTTCAGATGGGTTGAAGCGCACCAGAATTTCCGCACGTTCCCCGGATGCCAGTTCCAGGCTGTCGAGACTGACTGGCCGTTCCAGCAGGCCGCCGTCGCTGCCGATCTGAAGAAACTCCCGCTCATCGTCAAAGGCCAGTGCATAAGTTCTGGCATTGGATCCATTGATGATGCGAAATCTAACCAGGCCTGCCGTGACTGAAAGCAGGGGATTATGGGTGCCGTTAACCAGAATGGTGTCACCATGCATGCCCATGACCGTGTCTTCGTAGCGATCCATGTAGATCATGGATCCGTCTTCGTCGAAGCGCCGGTCCTGGATGACCAGGGGTATGTCATCGACCCCGTAGCGTGAAGGTAGCTCGGCCACCTGCTCATCGTCCTCGATGATAATCATGCCGGCCAGGCCTCTGTAGACCTGTTCGCCAGATTTGTGAAACATGTGTGAGTGGTACCAGAATGTGCCGGCGAACTGGACAACGGAGAAGCGGGCATTCCAGGTCGCTCCGGTTTCGATGGTCTGGTGGGGGCCACCGTCCTGGTTACTGGGCAGGTGAAAACCATGCCAGTGCAGGGTAGAGGGTTCCCCCAGTTGGTTGTTGACCAGTAGCGAGACGTCCTCATTACGCTTGAAGCGCAGTGTAGGGCCCAGGTAGTTGCCGTTTATTCCAATCGTTTCGGTGACAAGGTTGGGCAGGAAACTGCTGTTACCTCGCTGCAGATTCAATTCAAACTGACGGGTGTTCTCAGTCAATGTTCCCAAGGATTGTGGTGGAATTCGTAGCGGATTCTGTTGTGACTGTGCCAGCGACGGCGAGCCGAGCCCGGTACCGAATCCTGTGGCGAGTGTGCCGACTCCGATCGCTTTCAAGGTAGAACGTCGTGAAATCATGAGGTAGTTAAAAGTCCGCTCTGGGCAATGCTATCAAACACAAATCGCACTTGACTACTTACCGAGTGCATAGGCAACCGCCTGCTCAGCATGAATCGCGGTTGTATCGTATAAAGGTACTTCAGTGAGGTTCTGCTGCACCAGCAAGGCAATCTCGGTGCAGCCGAGAATGATCGCTTCGGCACCCCCGGCAGAGAGTTTTTCGATAATCTGAAGATAGCTGCTTCGGGAACTGGCTTCGATTTTACCAAGGCAGAGCTCCTGATAGATAACCTCGTGTACCAGGTCTCGGTCTTCGAGTTCTGGTGTCAGCACTTCGATGCCGAGTTGCTCCAGTCTTGCTTTGTAAAAATCCTGCTCCATGGTGAATCGCGTACCCAACAGACCGACACGGCGAATACCATCGGTGAGAAGCTGCTGCGCTGTCGCGTCGGCAATATGCAGCAGTGGAATAGTGACAGCCGCTTCGATTTGTGGAGCAACGCGATGCATGGTGTTGGTACAAAGAATCAGGAAGTCAGCGCCCCTGCCTGAACATTCCGTGCAGCGGCAGATAGAATCACGGCGATAGCATTCCAGTCATCGGCATGTTGGAGTTTTTCCAGCTCGTCGAAATCCACGCTCACCATGCTGATTTTGGCAGAGTGCAATCCGCCGAGAGATTCATTAATCCCTTCATTGATTGCCCGGTAAAAGCTAGAAGTCGATTCCCAACTCATACCCCCTAGCATTCCTATGGTTTTCATCTGGCTTTGATCCTTAGCTACAACGTCAGAGATTAACAAGCCCAGCGGCAGAAACGGACCATATTTTAGTCTGGAAAGCCGCTGTACACCATGTTTTCCAGGCGGCAATGGATTAAACTGCATGGCGGTATTATAAACATGATTTCAGAGGCTTGCGTGGATTTTCGGCGTACTGATCGGGGTAAGAAGTGGGCTGTTTTTGCGCTTGTCGTGACGCTATTGTTGCCCTACGCAGAAACGCGTGAAAACTCGTTCGCCGCTGAGGAAACCGCAACTGAAATCCCGCAGCAATTTGTGGCGATCAACTCATTTGCGCCGGCTATAAGGCTCGATGTGCGTTATTTTACCGATGACAATTTTGTTGGGACCCCCATCGATGGTTACCACGCCGCAAAGATCTACATGCTGAGAGATGCCGCCATCGCTCTGCTGGAGGTACAGGAGGAACTGACGGCTTTTGGATTGGGGCTGAAGATATTTGATGCCTACCGACCACAGCGTGCGGTGGATCATTTTGTCCGGTGGGGATCAGACCTGGACGATATAAAGATGCAACAACAATACTATCCCCGTGTTGCCAAGGCGAATCTGTTTCGTGACGGTTATATCGCCCAGCGATCCGGTCATTCACGTGGTGCTACGGTGGACCTCACCATCGTGGACTGGTTCTCGGGAGTAGAACTGGATATGGGCACACCCTGGGATTTCTTCGATGAACTGTCCTGGCCCTCCAGCGATGCGGTTAGTGCCGAGCAGCGAGCCAATCGCATGCTGCTACGACAACTCATGACCAGGCATGGGTTTGAACCACTACAGGAAGAGTGGTGGCATTTTACTCTGGCAAATGAACCCTTTCCCGATACCTACTTCGATTTCCCCATCGAATGAACAAAGGGCAGCATCCACAAAGCAATCAATAGATCAAGTGCAGTTTTCGCTGGGATAAGCTAACCGCCTAACAAATGTTCCGGGATTTGTACGCCCTGTTCCTGGTAATAACGGAGCGCACCGGAATGCAAGGGGACAGGAATGCCTTTCAGTGCTTCTTCGATGGCCATCGCCTTGGTGGCGCTGTGAATTTCCTGCAGGGTCGCCAGGTTGTCCCATAACAGTTTCGTCATGTTGTAGACAATTTCCTCTGACACGTCATCTCGAACTACGAATACGTTAGGGCTGTACGCCGTCGTAATGGGTTCTTCCTGCAGTGGATAAGTACCCGCTGCCATCTCATAAAAATTCCACAGTGGAAACTCCTGATTGACAGCTTGCATTTCGGCTTCGGAAAAATCCAGGATGGTCATGCGTTCACCCAATAGGGCGAAAGCCCGGGTAATAGCCGTTACCGGTGGCCCGGCCGGCACATTCATGCCGACGATATTGCCATCCTGTAGCGCATTGGCAGATGGCCCATAGCCCATATAGGCGATGGACAGGTCTTCGTTGTAATCGATACCCAGCGCGTCGAAGATGTAGAAGCCCGTCTGCTCGGCGCCAGAGTTGCGCATCCCTATCGAATAGCGTTCACCACCGAGATTGGCGAGATCGGATACCGTACCGTTGGTTACCAGGTCAGAGCGTAAAACGAAATGTTCGACATTGGGCCACATGGCACTGATACCACGAATATGGCGTTGGGGATTGCGAATCGGCCCCTCGCCGTCGTACGCCCAGGCAGCGAAGATAGCGAGTATCAGCCCGAATTGTGCCTGGTTATCCCGCAGCAGTTTGATGTTCTCCATCGAGCCGGCCGAACTGATGGCGGTCAACGCAAAGTTGGCTTCATCCTGGGCCGAGACCAGCGTGGAGAGGGCGACTCCCACGGGGTAGAAGGTGCCGCCGGTTGAACCGGTGGTAAGCACATAGGTGCGTCGCTCATCAGTTCCGTCGGTACAGGCACTGACGATGCAGACAGACAGCATGCAGAGGGCTATGAGTCGCGACAAGGATTTATCCTGCCTCTAAATTGTGTTTTCTGCGCTAGTTTACAATGCAAACCTGGCCGGGGCCATCGGCGATAGTCACACAGGATTAAGCGAGTGGAAAGGAAGCGCCAATCTGCAGGCTTAGCATGCCACTGGCGCCTATTTTGTGAATTTGTTACTGACAGGAACCCTGCAATTGTTCTATCCAGCGGCTGATCAATGCAATGCCTTCGCTGTGGACCAGCGAGCGTCCCAGTTCCGGCATCATTTCATCTGGTTCATTGGATAGCATGCGGTAGAGTAGGATAGAGCGTTCGGGCGCTCCAGGGACAATGCT
>DMJN01000276.1:38315-39011 GCA_003451715.1 Gammaproteobacteria bacterium
CATCGGCGATAGTCACACAGGATTGATCGAGCGGGCAGGAAGCGCCGGGATGGGAGCAGGGGATTTCACAGGTCTTGAATTCTGGACCCTGGGGTCCGGCGATGCCGAAATAGGCCAGACAGACAGTTCCATCTGCACAGATCGCACTTTCTGCGGAGCAATCATCGCCCTGGGGAATTATGTTCTGCTCGGATATTTCAATAGCGCTGCTGACATTAAAAGGGGCAGCCAGTGTCACCGAAAAACCGCCCTGGTCAACGGTATCGACTACTACGGTTTCGATGCTCAGTTTCTCGTTAACGGCATCATAGATCGGCGCGGCGATCTGCTGCTGGTCGAGCTGCTCAACGGCGAACAGCGTGCACTCGCCAATCCCGCACTGCCCTGTAGTCTCATAGAAATAGCCACTGAGCTCGTGAAGCTGTCCATCGTCACTAACCTCACTAAGGTCGACGAAGGTGTTGCCGATCTGCAGGCTTAGCGTGCCACTGGTGTCTACGACAGAGTGAGTAGGACAGCAAATTCCGCAGGCTTGGGCGCAGGCAGGTGTTTCAATAGTGCCGCTGAGGTTTACTTTTTCCTGGGTAGCGGCTTTAGAAATCACCAACAAAGCACAGGCCAGGCCAAATGAGTACATCTTTAGAGAAGTCATGTTTCTATAGACTCCTGATATTGTGAATTTGTTACTGACAGGAA
>DMJN01000276.1:39360-39485 GCA_003451715.1 Gammaproteobacteria bacterium
CTATCCAGCGGCTGATCAATGCAACGCCTTCGCTGTGGGCCAGCGAGCGCCCCAGCTCCGGCATCATCTCATCCGGTTCATTGGAGAGCATGCGGTAAAACAGGATAGAGCGTTCGGGCGCTCCA
>DMJN01000107.1 GCA_003451715.1 Gammaproteobacteria bacterium
TACGAATCGACCGCCACGTAGAGTACCTCTCAATTCCATCTTCCGAAGCACTGCCCGTAGTATACGCCAGGGTGGCGAGAAGGCCTCTCGGTCCAGCAGGGATCTGAACAGCACACCCCAGCGCTGTAAATAGATACTAATGAGTCTTTCCAATTGCTCCTCATCCAGGACTTCCCAATGCCGAGACTGTTTCACAGGTTCCTCCGCTAATTGGAACGTATCCAATAAACTCCAGCGACCTGCGTCTTCAACGCCAAACATGGCCTTGCGTCCACGACGACGATGCGTGCCTGGTTTTTTGTGGTTCGGTGTTAGCAACGCTCGAAGTCCAGTGAAGCTATCGCTGCAGATTCTTCCAGAACTGACCAATTCCGCCAGGCCTTCCTCCAATTGAGCTTTCAACAAGCCGGTGCGGCTCTGTATCTGATCAAAAAAACTGGCACCGTGTTGTAACAAGTCAGCTTCAATACGGCAGGCTGTAGTGCTGTATTGCAGGGAACATTCATCATTTAATTGCGACCTGGCCAGGTCTTGCCAGATGTCGAGATTCTGCCGTGATGCCAGAGTAATCGGTGTGCTCTTAACCGGTCCCGAAGATTTCTTCTTACCGGTGTTTCGTTGCGAACTGACAGGCAAAGTGTACCGGCCCCATGCTATCTTGCCGCTGATACACATGACATCCAGCCAATTCGGATCATAATCTGGTATTCACGCTGGGTAGAGATCCGCTTCCCAGCTTGCAGCAGGTGCTGCAACACCATCTAATAAGTTTAACGTGCTCTGTAACCGAGTCTGACCATCGAGAGAAACACCCGGATTGGAGGTCTGTTCTGTAACAGCAAGCAGTTGATGTCGATCAAACAGGAATTCCGTGAAGGTTTCTAACGAGACTGGTTTGATGGCCTTTCGATGAGCATCGATCGTATACCGGTGGATGCGTTGCAGGAGCCGGCGTTCACACCATTCGGTTGGTGCGTTGCCGTTTGCGATGGCTGCCTGTTTCAACTGCGGAGTAAACTGCCCCTGGAAAGCATAGCCTTCGACTTCCAGCGCTATGAGTGCAGCATCTATCTTCGCTCCGCTGCAATTCAACTCCAGCGCCAGACGCTCTGTTGTTACCGGTCCGAGTCCTTCCAGTCTACCCCTAACTATTTCTCGCAAGGCGTGCTCAGATTCCCAGTTCTTCTCAAGTATAAAATCTGGCAACATTGCAAGGCATTTATCTAATTCCTCTGCAGAATCGATTTCATCGAACACAGCTTTGAAGCAGGGAAGGTTTTCCGCTGCGATCCAGAGAGTGTTTTTTATGAGTTTAAGTTGCAGGATTCGACCAGATTCTATAAGTGGAGCCTGCCATTGCGCATAGCTGTTGGAATTGAATTCTTCCTCTGTCATGTAGACAAGGCTCATCAGCGCATCGTGTAATTCTTCTTCATTGTTGATGAACGGCCAGGCTTCCTCGCGCACACGATCGATGGCATCGCCATCCAACAAACTGAAATCCTTCGCTTCTGCCGAATCGGCCCAGCTACGGTTACGTATCGCGTTGGTGCGGCGTTCTTCGGCGGGCGCAGGATCGAGGAAGGCATAGGGCCTGGCATTAATGATCTCCTGGGCGAAGGGAGAGGGTTCCCGCAGATCTTTTGCGACAAGCATCAGCTTATCCTGCTCGATATCAGCAATGAGTGTTTCCAGTTCAATGATATCCATTGCCTCGGTCAGGCAATCCGCCACTGTCTGGTTTACCAGCGGGTGATCGGGTATCTCGCGGTCTCCGGTGATGTTTTCAAAGCAGGCAATCTGATCGGGAAACACGTGCGCCACCAGGTCTTCAGCGTCCATACGCTGAAACTGGGGTGGAACCCGCTTACCGTTGCGGTTACGTTGTATTGCCAGGCATCGAGTTGCATTCCAGCGCCAGCGCACTTCGAACATAGGAGCGTCCAGCATTGCTTGAATCAGAATCGTGCGAACCGTCGCACTCTGCAAGTACCTGTACACTTCATCCAGGGGGAAGCTGTGCACCGAGCCTAAGGAGATTACGATGCTGTCTTCGTTAGCCGCTGCCTGTAATTCGAAATTGAAGGATCGGCAGAAGCGTTTCCTGAGTGCCAGACCCCAGGCCCGATTCAATCGACTCCCAAACGGTGAATGGATGACCACGTGCATGTCGCCGACTTCATCGAAGAATCGTTCCATGACCAGGGATTTCCGCGTCGGCATTACTCCGAGGGCATTCATGCCCGCTTGCAGGTAGTCCACCAGCTGTGTAGCGCCAGAGCAAGGCAAGCCAATCTCGTCTACTACCCACTGCACTGCCGAGTTGGCAGAATCGGTAATCAGTAAATCCGCTATAGACTGTCGCAATGATGAGACGGTCTGCGACAATTCTTGTGTGCGACCTGGCGCCTCACCAAACCAGAAAGGTATGGTTGGCTGCATGCCCTCGGCGTCACGCACGCGACCCTTGAGTCCGTCGATCCTGAGCAGTTACCAGGCATGGGTTCCCAGCGTAAATATATCACCCGTCAGAGCCTCAAGAGCGAAGTCTTCATTAACGCTTCCCACAACAATGTCTTCCGGGTCTAGCACCACCTGATAGTCAAACATATCCGGGATAGCGCCACCATTTGTCAGTGCAATCAGGTTCGCCCCACGCCTGCTGCGTACCCGGTTGTTAATGGCATCCAGGTGGACATGGGCTCCCCGCCGGCCGCGTCGGGTTGTATAGCCTTCAGCGAGCATCTGAATAATGGTATCGAATTCTTCCCGGCTCAGATCACGATAGGGATAGGCATGCAAAAACAGCTCATACAATTCCACAATGTCCCAACCATCGTCGCTGCCATCAGCACCGAGCGCCAGGGATGAGACTTCGGCAACGATTTGCTGGGCAAGAATATCCAGGGGTTTCTCGGGCATGACGATGCGGTCCAGCTGGCCTTGTTTTACTGCTTGCAACAGAGCTGTTGCCTCTACCAGATCGTCCCGGGTCAAGGGAAAAAGAATACCTTTGGGAGTGCCATGGATGGAGTGGCCGCTGCGCCCTACTCGTTGCAGAAACGTGGCGATACTCTTGGGGGAGGAGAACTGCACCACCAGATCGACCGAACCAATATCGATGCCAAGCTCCATGGAGGCGGTGGCTACCAATACCTTTAACTCGCCTGCCTTGAGCTGCTGTTCCGCAGTATTGCGATGATCCGTGCTCATGCTGCCATGGTGAGACGACACCGAACTCTCACCCAGCCGTTCAGATAACGCCAGTGCCAGGCGCTCGGACAGGCGTCTGGTATTTACGAATACCAGGGTAGTGTCATGACTCTCGATGAGTTCAACCAGCCGCTGATAGAGTTCCTCCCATACCTCATTGCACATCAACGCGGTTAACGGTGAGCCTGGCACTTCCAGGCTGATGCCAATCTCCCGCTGAAAACCAGAATCCACAATCTCACATTCTGTGTTTCCATTCTCTGAGGCACGATTGCCCACCAGGTAGTTAGCCACCAGGTCGATGGGCTTCTGTGTCGCGGACAGCCCTATTCTCTGCAGATGTTGCCCTGAATTCTGCTCAACCAGGCGCTGCAAGCGCTCGATGGAGAGCGACAGATGAGAACCACGCTTGTCACCCAGCATGGCGTGAATCTCATCGATGATGAGGGTCGACACGGAGGACAACATGGCGCGCCCGCTGGCAATGGTTAAGAGTAAATACAGCGATTCCGGGGTAGTTACCAGGATTTGGGGTGGATTCCTGGCCATCTTCTGTCGCTCACCGGATGGTGTGTCCCCTGTGCGTACGGCAATACGGATATCTACCGGTGCTTCACCGGCCAGAAACAGCTGCTCAGCGATGCCGTCCAGGGGTATTTCCAGGTTTTTGTGGATGTCGTTGCTAAGCGCCTTCAGAGGCGAAACATAGAGTATCTGTACCCCATCACCTAGCTGCCGGTTGATCCCACGCTGAACCAGGCTGTCGATAGCCGCATAAAATGCCGCCAGTGTCTTACCGCTGCCAGTAGGTGCTGAAATCAGAGTATGCCGACCCGCCTGAATCGCAGGCCAGGCCTGGACCTGGGCTGTCGTTGGGGCAGCAAACTGGGCGTTAAACCAGTTCTGACAGGCAGGGTGAAAGCTACTCAGGACCATGGCGTTTTACAATTTGTATCGCTTTATTGTTAGAATTACTGTACAGGCATACAGGTTATTGAAGCTTTAAGAAGATTGCAATAAGCAGGCAGACTCAGGAACCCTCTTCTCACCCGGATCTATCGACTCCCAGGGGAGCATAGCCGGATTACACCCGAATTTCAGTGAAATCGATTAAATGAGAGCCAGTTGATTGACATGGGCAATTCACACCGATAATTTATGTTGCTGTTAATCAAGGGCGATAGCAATGAGCGAGCTATTTAATTCCGACCACAAACAGCCCCCCAGGCTTCCAGAGCGTATGCGGGGTTATCTGCGGCTATTCTGGAAAGAGAATCGCCAGTTTTTCCTGCTACTGTTCTGCATCGTGTTCTTCAAGAGTGCTATCGCCGATTTAAGCTCGATTTCCGGCGCATCCATGCTGCCTACCCTGCTCGACGGGGACAAGGTCTGGGTTAACAAGCTCGCCTACGATGTGAAGATCCCCTGGACCGAAATTTCCCTGGCCGAGTTGGCCGATCCCAGGCACGGAGATGTTGTCATCATAGACTCCAAGCGCGCCGACAAGCGGTTGGTCAAGCGCATCGTAGGCGTACCGGGCGATACCATCTATATGCAGAATAACGCTCTGGTTATCAACGGTGAGGCTGCCGACTACGAAGTATTATCCCGCGACGGCGATTCGATCATCATCCAGGAAGACCTTCCAGACAAAACCCATCAAGCCAGGTTATCGCGTAGTTTTTTTAACCGCTCCAGCAGGAGCTACGGCCCGACTATTGTGCCCCAAGGTCAATATTTCGTGTTGGGAGACAATCGCGACAACAGTGCCGACAGCCGGGTCTACAGTTTTGTGCCACGGGGTGAAATTATCGGACGATCCAGTTCGGTAGTATTCTCACTGGACAGCGGCAATAACTTCCTTCCCCGTAGCGAACGCTGGCTCGCGGGAATCGATTAGGTTTAAAGGCTCCCTAGCCAATCCTGCAATAAAATTCCTGTTGGCCGGTTCTATAAAGAGCATAAGACACTAAACCTGTAATTCCCCCAAATAAAAAGAGGACAAACCATGACTGTTTACCCCCAAGGGCGAGTCGGATTGCTGTGTAAGTCCCTGCTTGCACTGCTCCTGGCGAGTGTGTTTCAGTTTTCTAATGCACAGGACTATATCTGGGCTCCAGACTTTCCTGTCGGTGCAGCAATACCCGAAATATCCGCCGAGGATCAGAATGGTGCGTTGCGCACATTCGATGATTTGAAGGGCGAGAAGGGGCTGCTCTTTATGATGAGTCGTTCCTTCGACTGGTGACCCTTCTGCAAAGCTCAGCTCGTGCAGCTGATAGAGATTAGTGATCAATTCGAAGCGATGGGATTGAACGTTGCCGCCATGACTTACGATTCTATCGAGATGTTGAAGACAGTGGAAGAAGACCAGGGCATCGAATTCACCCTGCTACATGACGAAGGTATCACCCATGTGAATGCCCTCGGCATACTCAATGAGGATTATGAGCCCGGCTCCAGAGCCTATGGCGTTCCGCATCCCGGTATCTTCCTGATCAGCCCGGACGGAGTTATCCGGTACAAGTTTGCAGAAGAAGGCTATAGAGCCCGCCCCGATTTTGCAAACGTGCTGGAAGCAGCAGCACAAATGTAAACTGCTCATAAAGCGGGAGGTAACAATGCTTCCCGCTTGCTGTGCTACAAATCTACGATCTGCCGGATTACTTCAAGTGATAGCTCGGTTGCCTTAATCAGTTACTTTAATCCTACTGCTGTCTCACATAATTCTCAGGCATGAGTTTGGCGTTGTTTGCTGTAACTGTCGCGAGCAAAGATGCTGGCGCCAAGTTCAGCTATGCCTGGAACCCCTGGAATCCCTCAATAATTCGGTAATATTGTGCAAACCTTTCCGGGTCGCCAACGTCTCATTGCATAGAGGCGAGGAAGGGTGCGCCAGAGGAATCAATGGGAAAAAACAACGTCTATCAAATCGGCAATGGGGAGGGGCCAAAATCCCTGGCCTTGAAGGCTGATCGTGCGCTGGCAAAACTAGCCGCCAGTGGCGATCGTGAGGCTTTCAGAACCATCGTCGATAGCAACAAGCAGCGCATGTTTACCGTGGCCCGCAGCGTAATAAATGATCCGGCACTGGCGGAAGACGTGGTGCAAGAAGCCTTTATCAAGGCTTACAGGGCGCTACCCGATTTCAAGGGCCAGTCCCGGCTCAGCACCTGGTTGCATCGCATTACCTACCTGGCCGCGATAGATCTACACCGTCAGCGTGCTCGCCACTTACGGCTGGCCACGGAACCATTGAGTGATGACGAAGTTGTCGATGAAGACCATCGAACTTCTGGTGATGCGGACGTTGCAACGCTGCAGCTGAAGGATCATTTGAGTCGTGCACTGGCCACTCTGAGCGATTTTGAACAAACCGTATTCACTCTACGGCACATGCAGAATTTCAAGCTGCGTGAGATAGCCCAGGTAGTGGATCGATCGGAAGGAACGGTAAAAAACATTTTATTCAGAGCAATCAGGAAAATGCGGAACCAATTGGCTGATTCGGCCATTGCAATGCAGGAGACAAAAAGATGTTGAGTTGCGAGTCCTGTCAATACTTGATAGCAGATGCGCTCTACGAACAGATCGATGATCGGCTCGAGCAACAGATGCTGGAACACCTGGAGAACTGCACGGACTGTCAGTCCATACACCAGGAGCTGCTGGCCGCACAGGCCCAATTACGCGATGCTGGTTTGAGTAGTAGGCATTACGATGACATTCCCGAGCGCGCAGCCCTGGATGAAATCTGGGGCAGGATTGAACCCGCTCTCGATAAGATCGATGCCCAGCGGTACAGCCAACTACCGAAGCGCAATCTCGCCCCCTGGGCGGCAGCAATCACTGCCATTGCCGCCAGTGTAGTGGTGTTCTTCTCAGTCATTGCTCCGCAGGTCAATAATCCGCCCGTGCAGCCACAAATCGTATCGACAATGGGCGTCAGCTCTGAACTGATGAATTATTTGGACAGGGCACAGGTGATGTTGATGCAGGTTGCCAATACTGAGTCCAATAACTGGTCAATTATCCCAATTACCAATACTTTCGCCAGAAACATGGCATTCGAAGCAAATATATTAGGTACCGTGAGTGAAAACAATGTGAATTCGGGTCAGCGCAAACTGCTTAGGGATATAGAATTTCTACTACTGCAGATCGCAAACCTGGAGGAATCCAATATGGAGGAAGGTGTTGCCTTAATGCAGCGCTTCCTGGAAGAGAACAGCATCTTGTTCAGAATCAGATTACTGGAGCTGAAGGATCAGGAAACAGTGATCTAGCTCTCACTCCACTTTATGAGGCAAACGATATGAAACAGAAAACCCTTTTACTAGTAGCAATTGGTACCAGCCTGTTGATGAGCCCTCAGGTATTCTCGCAGGAGCAGGACAGTATCGATTACCGGGAAGGCTATGGCCTGGTACTGGAGCAGCGTTGGAATGAAGTGCAGGCACACTTCATTGAATTTCAGTCCAACTATCCGGACAGTGCATGGACCGACGATGCGGCCTTCTGGAATTGCTACGCCATTGAACAGGCCAGCACCCAACGGGAAGAACAGTTCAATTGCTATCAACAATTCGTGGATAGCTTCCCTGATAGTAGCTATGTGGCTGATGCCAGTTCGAAACTGGCGGTGCTGGGATCGCGACTGGCCAGCCTCGGCTCTCCGGAGTTCATCACTCGATTAATAGATCAGTCTGACTTCAATTTCGAGTTTGAATTCAACGCCGAGGAGTTCTCGGAAACCTTTGAGGAAACCATGGCCCGCGCGGAACAGGAAATGGAACGATTACGTGATTCCGGTATCGATGTGCCCTCAATACCAGACCTTCCAGATCTAAGCTTCGTGACCGGCGATGTGCAGCGGATCAATATCGACCTCGATGATATTCGGGATGATGCCCTGCGCATGCGGGATGAAATGCAACGATCCCGCATTGAAATGCGGAGAATGAGCCGCGATATGCGCTTCCGCAGAAATTCGGCCGACGATGAACTGCTCACCGTAATAGCAGCACTCAGGGATAATGTGCGTGCTTCTGAGATTCTCATCGAACGACTGAGGAATACCGACAATCCTGAAATGCGTGCGCGCCTGGTTATGTTGCTCGAAGATTTCGAAGGCGAGCAGATCTCTGATGCACTGGTTGATGTAATCAATGACGACTCATCCCAGGAAGTGCGTAACAACGCCGTGTATGCATTGCTGGACAGAGACGAGGAAGCTTCGCGAGACCTGCTGCTGGATATCACCATGAGTTCAGAGTTCCCTACTAATGTCAGGGCTGAAATCCTCGATGACATGGAGGACTGGGACGAGGACCTGGCAGTTCCGACACTTGAATCAATCCTGGCAGCTGAAGACGACCCGGTGCTGGTCTCGGAAGCAGCCGATTCACTAGCTGACATCGGCAGCGAAGCGGCGCTTAACATTCTGTTCGACACATTCCAGTCCAAACAGGATCCGACAACGCGCCAACTCATCCTCGAGCAGATTGCTGATGTGGAAACCCCTGAAGTAATTACTTTTCTGACTGACATCGCCCTCTCGGGTCAAGACGATGAAGTGGCGGTTATTGCTATCGAAGGAATTGCCGACCGCGAAGATAATGTCGCCGTTGCCGCGCTCGATCACATTTTTGTGAATAGCACCAGTCAACAGCGTCGCCTCGCAGCCCTCAGTGGCATTGGAGATTCAGAAACCCAGCAGGCCGTCGAATTGCTTGAGCGGGTACTGAACAGCGAGACTGCACCGGTACTGCTTGCCGCCACGGTGAGAGCGCTAGGCGATACTGAACTGGCCAGTGCCGTGCCACTGGTACTCGATACCTATCGCAACAATACCGACCAGCAGGTACAGAGAGCGGCTATTGGTGCCCTGCGCCGGCTAGATGATCACCCTGCTGCCACCGAGGGTTTGTTGGAGGTGCTCGAGGATCAGCTAGATCAGCCGGTTGATCAGTAAAGGAGTATAGGGACAGACCCCATTTTCCTTCTGGGCAGGTGAAATGAATTATCTCAGCTAATGAATAAGCTGGTCTGTCCCTGAAATACCCAGAAGAAAAATGGGGTCTGTCCCTGTTTTTTCTCATTTTTGCGTTAGAATAGAGCCCTCCGTTCAAGACCACAGTAGTAGCGAATTCACTTGGGACAACACACTTCCCTCTACCAAAATCATCTCGATGCCGGCGCCAAGATGGTGGATTTTGCCGGCTGGGATATGCCTATCAATTACGGCTCCCAGATCGAAGAACACACTCAGGTGCGTACTGCCGCCGGCATGTTCGATGTCTCCCATATGACAGTGGTGGATGTATCCGGAAAAGATGCCGAAAAATTTCTGCGCTATCTGCTGGCTAATGATATTGCCAAGCTGGATGAGTGCGGGCGTGCTCTGTATAGCGCCATGCTCAATCATGAGGGTGGAGTAATCGACGACCTGATTGTCTACCGTATGAGTTTTGGCTATCGGGTGGTGCTCAATTGTGCAACACGCCAGAAAGACCTGCAGTGGTTAACAGCCATCAGTCAGGATTTCAATGTGATCATCGACGAGAAGCCGGAGCTGGCGATACTGGCAGTGCATGGCCCGCTGGCCATTGAGAAGCTGTGTGAAACTCTGCCCGAACATGCCGAACGTATACAGCAACTCGGTAATTTCAGAGGATTCGAAGACGGCACATGGTTCATCGCTCGCACGGGCTACACCGGTGAGAAAGGTATCGAGCTCATCTTTCCTGAGGGCGAGGCCTCTGAATTATGGAACAAGTTGCTTGCAGGGGGTACCAAACCGGTTGGGCTGGGAGCCCGAGATACGCTACGCCTGGAAGCCGGTATGAATCTGTATGGCCACGACATGGATGAGACGGTCTCACCACTAGCCGCCAATATGGGACAGACTATTGCCTGGGATCCACCCGGCCGAGACTTTGTGGGCAAATCTACCCTCGAGGCAGCGCAACGACTGCAGGCCTCCGGTGGACTGCCGCAGCTAGTCGGTCTGGTGCTTGAGCAGCGCGGGGTATTGCGAGAAGGCCAGCCAGTGCACACGGATAAGGGCGAAGGCATCATCACCAGCGGCAGCTTCTCACCTACATTGAAGCATTCCATTGCATTAGCTAGAATTCCGCTGGATAGTGAATCCTGTCGAGTGGATATGCGTGGCACATTGACTGAAGTAAGAATCGTTAAGCCAAATTTTGTCCGTTTTGGAAAAAAGGTTTACGAGTAAGACTCAAAAATAGAGAACAGATTATAGAAGCTGTTAGAGGCCAGGAAGGGGGTCATCGAGTGAGCAATATTCCAGACGATCTAAATTTTGCATCAACCCACGAATGGGTTCGCATCAACGAAGACGGCACAGCCACAGTGGGTATAAGTGATCATGCACAAGATGCACTTGGAGATATTGTCTTTGTAGAACTGCCTGAACCCGGTTCGACGGTTATTGCCAAAAATGAAGTTGCCGTCGTCGAATCTGTCAAGGCTGCTTCCGATATCTATAGCCCGGTATCCGGCGAAATTACCACCGTGAATGAAGTTCTAATAGACGCCCCGGAAACAGTTAACTCCTCACCCTATGAAAATGGCTGGTTTTACAAGATGACTCTGAGTGACGATGCCGAACTGGATGATTTAATGGATGCTGACGCCTATTCCGATCACTGTGAAGACGAGTAAGCCCGGCAGCAGGAATCGCGTAAACTGAGAATCGACAGCTAGACAAGGAAGCGAATGCAAGCACAAAAACAACCCCAATCCGTGCCAACCGATTCTGCACAAAACGATTCAGCGTCTACGCTGGAAACATTGCTGTACAAAGGCGAATTCGTCGATCGCCATATCAGTCCCTCTGAACAGCAAATCGATGCGATGTTAGCCGCGCTCGACCTCACTTCTCTTAAGCAACTGATCGAAAAGACCGTGCCTTCAGCCATCATGCTTGAAAAGCCCATAGCGCTGGCGGATCCGGTGAATGAGAACGCCGCATTGGCCAAGTTGAAATCCATTGCAGCAAAGAACAAGCCCACCCGATCCTTTATCGGGCTTGGTTATTACGATACGCACACTCCCAATGTCATTCTCAGAAATGTCTTAGAGAACCCCGGTTGGTATACAGCCTACACGCCCTACCAGCCTGAAATTTCCCAGGGCCGCCTGGAGTGCTTATTGAATTTTCAACAGATGACTCTGGACCTGACTGCCATGGACCTGGCCAATGCCTCGTTACTGGATGAGGCAACGGCTGCCGCCGAGGCAATGGCACTTGCCAAGCGAGTCAGTAAGAATCGCCGGGCCAATAAGTTCTTTGTCGATGAACACTGTTTCCCTCAGACTATCGATGTCCTTAAAACTCGAGCACAGTGCTTCAACTTCGAGTTGGTAATTGGCGATGTTACTGCCATGAATCCTGAGGAACTATTCGGCGCTGTTTTTCAGTACCCAGCCATGGCAGGCGAGATACAGGATTTAACTGAATACATCGACCAGTTGCATGAGCACGACGCCATTGCCATTGTTGTGGCAGACTTGATGAGCCTTGCCCTGCTCAAACCACCGGGTGAAATGGGCGCAGATGTGGTCACCGGCAGCAGCCAGCGATTCGGGGTACCCATGGGATACGGCGGCCCGCACGCCGCCTATTTCGCCACCAGGGATGTATACAAGCGTGCCGTGCCCGGCCGCATAATAGGTGTATCCGTAGACACCCGCGGTAAACAGGCTTTTCGCATGGCGCTGCAGACCAGAGAGCAGCACATCAGGCGCGAGAAAGCGAATAGCAATATCTGTACAGCGCAGGTTCTGTTGGCCAATATTGCCGCTCTCTTTGCCATGTACCACGGCCCCGAAGGAATTCGAAAAATTGCCGCTCGAATTCATCGACTCACCTGCATCCTTGCCACCGGACTACGACGATCAGGCATCGAAGTAGTTAATGACAACTACTTCGACACACTTACACTGGCGACAAATCCAGATAAAAGCATGGCAATAATGGAACGAGCCAATACGGCTGGTATCAACTTGAGAGTAGATAGGCTGGAAAGTCACAATACCTTAGGCATCAGTCTCGATGAAAGCACAACCGAGCAAGATCTCGAACACTTGTGGCAAATCATTTTGGGCAACGATAGCGAATTCTTGTCTGTTTCTGTCATTGATGCTGAAATTAGTGGCGGTGACATAGCGCCAGTTATCCCAGATAAGCTTATTCGGCAAAGCAAGTTTCTACAACATCCTGTTTTTAACAGCTATCACAGCGAAACAGAAATGATGCGTTATATCAAACGACTCGAGAACAAGGACATCTCACTGACCCATGCCATGATCCCGCTGGGCTCCTGCACGATGAAGCTTAATGCTGCGGCCGAAATGATCCCTATCAGCTGGCCGGAATTTGCCAAGCCCCATCCCTTTACTCCCCTGGACCAGATGGCAGGTTACCATCAAATGATAAGCGAATTGGAGGACATGCTGGCGGAGATCACCGGATTCGATGCAATCAGCATGCAACCTAATTCCGGAGCTCAGGGTGAGTATGCTGGATTATTGGCCATCAAAAAGTACCTGGATAGCACCGGTGGTGGTGATCGCGATGTCTGCCTGATACCGAGTTCCGCTCATGGTACTAATCCAGCCAGCGCGCAAATGATTGGTATGCGGGTAATGCTGGTTGCCTGCGACGACAACGGAAACATCGATGTAGCCGACCTGAAAGCAAAGGCCGAGGCCAACCGGGATCAACTCGCTGCCCTGATGATTACCTACCCATCGACACATGGTGTATATGAGGAAGCTGTCTGCGAAATCTGTCAGATCGTGCACGATAATGGCGGCCAGGTATACATGGACGGTGCCAATCTTAATGCCGAAGTTGGTATCGCAAAGCCAGCCGACATAGGCGCCGATGTATCTCATGTAAACTTGCACAAGACTTTCTCTATCCCCCATGGCGGTGGAGGTCCGGGCATGGGTCCGATCGGCGTTAAGTCACACCTGGTGCCCTATCTGGCTGATCATCCCCTGGTTGAGATTGACGGCAAGAAGGCCAGTAACGGTGCAGTCTCTGCCGCACCCTGGGGAAGTTGCGGTATTCTTCCTATCTCCTGGATGTATGTGACTATGATGGGTAGTCAGGGATTGCTGAAAGCAACCCAGGTTGCCATCCTCAGTGCAAACTATATCGCTGTCAAACTTGCCCCTCATTTCCCGGTACTCTATACCGGGCGGGAAGGTATGGTTGCGCACGAGTGCATTATCGATATGCGTCCACTGAAACAATCCTCCGGCATCAGTGAAGAAAATGTCGCCAAGCGACTAATGGATTTTGGATTTCACGCGCCGACCATGTCTTTCCCGGTTGCAGGCACGTTAATGATCGAACCCACAGAGAGTGAATCCAAGCAGGAGCTGGACCGCTTCATCGACGCCATGATTCAGATACGCCAGGAAATTTCGAGGGTTGAATCCGGTGAACTCGATGCCGAAAACAATCCCCTAAAGCAGGCTCCTCACACGATGCGCGATATGGTAGACGAGGAATGGGACAGACCCTACACGAAAATGCAGGCGGCCTTTCCAGGCGGCGGCAATCTGGATAGCAAATACTGGCCCACCGTGAACCGTATTGACAATGTGTACGGTGACCGGAATTTGTTCTGCGCCTGTCCGGCAATTGAGAATTACGAGTAGTGCCCTAATCACAAGCTTGTCGCCATTCCCTGCGATTGAGCCTGGTCAGAACACGACAGGTGCCCTCAGAGTGTTTTTGCTGTGAGCAAGAGTGGTCAACTACTTGTTCAGAGATTCCCTAATCTTTGGTTTTTCCGTCTATGTGAGAGTCTCGCATCTTCTTGAGCTTGTCCATTTGCTCCTGAATGTGATTGAGCTTTTCATTCAGCTCTTTCTTTGTAGCGATGATTTGATCGTCATCGCCTTCCCGAAATTCCTTGTACGAAGTATAAAACTGGGCCTTCTGTTGTTTTAGTTGGCCAATCTTGTAGTTCTTGTACTGATTTACCTGTCTGCGCACTGCCAATCCCGGAACCAGCACAATGGAGATAGCGACCAAATAGGGTAGAGCCAACCACACAAAAAATATCAAGCGTACGTAGC
Organism: Gammaproteobacteria bacterium; assembly: GCA_003451715.1. Lineage (GTDB taxonomy): Bacteria > Pseudomonadota > Gammaproteobacteria > Pseudomonadales > Pseudohongiellaceae > UBA9145. Next base: position 14,338 of record DMJN01000107.1, read on the forward strand.
CCTTGTACATGAATTCCCATTGCACACCGAACATGTAGATAGAAATCAATACGCCAAGTACAAACGTCAATATGGCAAAGAACCAGAGTGAGTCCCCCAGCTTTTTGATGCCCCCATTGCCATCCGGATTATTCGGATCGAGAGAATGTTGCAGATTTGGTGCAAACTTCAAATACAACACGATCACCGCCGTAATTGCCCACACTCCCATACCTGCTGAAAACCCCGCCATAATGAATCCGACATATTGACCTGTACCCCGTCAGCACCTATGGAACAGATATAGCAC